>JAICIM010000145.1 GCA_025928885.1 Ktedonobacteraceae bacterium
CAGTCCGCCTCTTTGCAGGGCTGCGCGTCCTTGAAGAGTCAGGGGTACAGGTTATTCTCTGCCGCAGTTTTAGCGAACAAGGGTTGGGGCTGGCAATTCGTGATCGTCTGCTCAAAGCTACGGGGGGCAAAGTCTTCCCGGCATAGCAAGCATACAGAGTAAGCTCAACGTTTTTGCAGATGATGAATTTTCAGCGCAATCTGAAGGGAGAGGCGTAGCTCCGAATCTTCCAGAGAACGCCCGATCAGCTCTTCAATACGACCGAGGCGGTACAGCAATGCATTACGATGCAAGTGCATGAGGCGGGCCGTTTCGCTCAAATTGCCATTGCAGCGGAAAAAGCACTCCAACGTCTCAATCCAGGTACCGCCGTTGCGGGCATCGTGATTGAGCAGCGGACCCAGCGCTTCCTGATAAAAATCGGTCAGCTCGCCCTCACCATCAAGATAGAAGAGCAGGCGATAGACGCCCAGACGTGCAAACGAATGCAGCTTGCCCTCGCCGAAGAGACGCCGACCAATCTCTAGAGCTTGCTGAGCCTCGCGTGAGGATTGAGGGATGCCCTGCAAGTTCTTCGCAATACGCCCGATGCCGCAGGAGTAAAGCGGGACGGCGGAAGACCCGGTGCGGTTCTGCGCAATGCGCGAATGCACGCGTTCCAGACGGGTAAAAGTATTATTCTCGCTTTCACTCTCGCTTTCGATACCGCTGCCAAGCTCCAGCATAGGGAGGATAGCCACCACGCGGCGCGGCTCACACAACACCCAGCACGAGGACCACACCCGCAACAACTCATCGCGTATCCGTCGGCTCCATTGCGCCAGCGGGCTGCTCATAGGGAAATCAGGCTCGGTCGCAGCGACCTCAAAGACAGCGATCACCTGGGGCATGGTGAGATCATAACCAAGAATGCGAGCACGAGCCAGCATCTCATCCGGCTGCTGATAATGACCGTGCAGCACATCAGTAAAGGCCTCGACCAGATAGCGGCTCTCCACCTCGCTGCGCTCACGCTCACGGGCAAACTCGATCGCTAGAATGGGGGCCACTTTGCCAAGAATGATACGCTCCAGATAATCGAAATCGCTCTCGTTGCCCACCAGCGAAATATAGCCGACGACCTCATGGCGAATCAAAATTGGCTCGACAACGCGCGTCAGTCCCTGTTGCCGCAAAAACTCATCCGTCAAAACGGCGGGCAACAGCAGGACCTCCGCCAGAGCTGGGGCGGCTTGAAAGCGTACTTGCTGCGAGGCATCCTGCACAATTACCCATTTTCCACGGCTGCTAGCAAGATATTCACACACGCCCTGAATACCGGCCCCCTGCACGCTCAGCTGCATCAACTGATGGGTAATCTCGGTCGCCTTACGCTCGATCTCACCCCGGAAGCTCACGACAAAGGTAATCACTTCGCGGGCAATATCTTCGAGCTGAGCGGAAGGAGGCAACAAAATCAGGGGAAGATTGAGATGGTCGGCGTCGGAGATCGCCTCCTCGCTAAGAGCATCCAACGATTGAGCGGCCACCCCAACGGCGGCCACACCGGCTTTATGCAAGCTTTTCAAGAGGTGAGGCAGCGTCTCATCGAGACGGCGCAACTGGGAAAGGGTGAGCAGGGCGAGTTCGCCTCCCTGGATACTCTCAAAAGCCGGGAGGCGAGCACGCATGCAAGCGGCCCAGGTGACGCGCCGCTCTAACCCTCCTGCACCTGCTACCATCTGTGCGTCTCGTGAGGAGAGCAGAGAAAGGATGTTACGGACCGAAGCCGATGATGACGAGGAAGGTAGACTGCTCATGACTCACAGACTCACAGATGATATAGGGTACACAACAAATACGTGCTAGAGAAAATCAGACAAATCTAGCGTCGAACTGCGGCAGGTGCCGTATTTCCAGCTTTCTGAGCCTGATGCTGTTTTTCTTTGTATTTCTTCGCTTTGACACGATGTTTCTGCCATGCAACTCGTTTTGCCTTATTCATAGTATGTTTGCTCCTTTTGATTAGATAAACGCATTACTCTTCAGAGTCGATGTTCCCCTCAAAATCGATCTCAGCCATATCATCGCTCTCATCGCCGCCATCATAGTACTCATCATCATTGCCCAACTCGTCTTCATCCTCGTGGTCATAGTGCAACAGCGAACCCTTGATATAAGCGCGGATCGTGTCGCCGCCACCCTGTGAGGGGAAGCTGACCTTGCCAAACATGCTGGGATGCTGATAGTCTTCGCGGATGATGAGGCGTACCTGCCCGTGTTCCATTGCCAGAATGGCCGCCGCGTAGCGGTTGCCGCTCTCCATAAAGTTAATCAAGCGATTCGCCAGGCGCGGCTCAACCTGACCAACATCCTCGCCTGCGGAATTCCGTACTAGCAACCTGTGGCCATTGACGTGAAACTGCACTCTGTCACCCACGCCCACACGAGCCAGTACAGCGGGCGAACCGAGGTTGATTAGCTCGGTCATGCCGGTTTTGCCAGTCTCTTCAATAAAGAGCCTGGGATCGATACGATCTGCGCCTGCAGGAGTCTGAGAGGGAGTCTCCTGCAACAGCGCAAGCCGATCAAGATTTTTCTTCGCAATGGCGTTACCGGGGCTATATTTGAGCGTCTGTGAATAAGCATCACGCGCCTCCGAATACTGCCCCAATTCGCTATATGCTTTACCCAGGCGATTGAGTGCATCAGGCTCCTGTGAGAAAATGCTTAATATATTCCTATTGGTAGCTACAGCATCTTCCCACTGGCCCTCCTGGGCCTGTTTGACGGCCAGATCGGTCCATTGCTTCTTTAACCGAGCTTTTTCTTCAGCCGACAGTGCTTGGGTCATCGAACGACTCCTCCATCTTCACCGGAATGTCCTGTTTAGTTTGCTTATTATACCGCAACCGCGCAACCCTGTAATGACCAGGGAGTAACTCGCTCGATACGCACATTGACCAGATCTCCCGGCTGCACATTGCCAGGATACCCAGGCTCTCCCTCCGTCAAATGCGGGAAGAACACCAGCTTGTTCGTACGATTACGTCCCTTCCATTGCTGACGACCATGAGAAGTATTCAAATCCTCGATCAGCACCTCTTCAGTTTTCCCCAGGTATTGCTGGTTTATCTCTAAAGCGATCTTTGCCTGCTGGTCTTCAACCACATGGAGACGCCGCTTCTTCTCCTCCAGAGGAACATCGTCCTCCCAGCGAGCCGCGACCGTTCCAGGGCGGACGGAATAGGCTGCTACATGGACAACATCAAAGCGAATCTTCTCCAGAAGATCCAGTGTATGCTGAAACTCCTCCTCGGTTTCGCCACAGAAACCTACAATCACATCGGTTGAAAGCGAAATGCCCGGCCACAGTTCGCGCACCCGCTCAATACGCTCGACGTACTCATCAAGCGCATATCCACGCTTCATACGTTTCAACATGGCATCATCGCCAGCCTGCACCGGAATATTGAGATGCTCACAGACTTTGGGCAGATGCGCCATACGCTCAATCATGCTATCGGTCATGTAACGCGGATACGAGGTCATAAAACGAATACGATCCAGGCCATCTATCTCGCTCAGGCTGGTCATGAGATCGGCAAGATCCGGTTTGTTTGCCAGATCCAGTCCGTATGACTCAACGGTCTGACCAAGCAGCGTCAGTTCTCTGGCTCCTTTATTCACCAGCGAACGAGCCTCGATCATCAGTTCGTCGATGGGACGACTGCGCTCACGCCCCCGACGATAGGGAACGATACAATACGTACAGACTTTATTACAACCCAGCACAATCGGTAGCCACGCTGTTGGGCTGGCTTTGGCTGGTTCTATCTTCGTTGGATAGTGAGCAATACGCTCGCCAGGCTTCGGCACAATCGCCATCGGCAACACCGAGCGCTTGCCAGTACGCGAGAGCGAGGTCGCGAACGTCGGCAGCAGGTCTTCGTCCTGCACAGAAGGGGCCTGCGCGGCAAGCTCATCGGGCAGGAATTCGATATCGAGACAGCCAGCTCCCGAAATGGGGGTCCAGCGCTCTTCGAGGAAGCGCGGCAAAATATCGGCCTGCTCAACCTTCATAAAGAGGTCGATATGCGGGTAGCGCCTGTTCAACTCGTCAATCGTCTTCTGATTGCCGATCATACAACCCATCAGGGCTACCAGCAGATCGCTGCGTTTCTCTTTCGCATACTTCAACTGAGCAAGCTGGTTATGGGCCTTCTCTTCAGGTGCTTTGCGCACGCTGCATGTATTGAGGACCACGAGGTTCGCCTGTTCCATACCGCTCTCTTCCCAGCCCAACTCCTCTAACATGGTCTGAATGCGCTGCGAGTCGGCCTGGTTCATCTGGCAACCAACCGTCCATATATGATATTTGCCGCGTGGAATATTCGTCGTGGTCATAGGAAATGCCTCACCTCAAGCATTGCTAGCTGTATATATTTCCAGGTTTTATCTTCAGAGACGCTATTATACAGCAAATTTTCTTCTCTGGAAAGTAGAGAAGAACTGAAAACAGATCGTGACTGAGAATTTCCGTCGCTCAACTAACGATCCACCAGAGCACGCGTCAGAGTCACAATTGTAACAAATGTGCGGAACAGGTCAAGCAAGTGTTCAGAGGTCACTGTAACCGTGCGAGGCGCACTGCGCTCAACGCCACGAATCCAGGTTGCCATCTCAGCCATATCGGCAACAAGAAACGTGATCTCCAATGTGACCGGCAGCGAGAACTGCGGGGGCTGCATGCCAGAGAGATTGCGCACCGCCCGCTCAGCGCCAGCATGCAACAGTTCGCAGGCGGCGGAGGGATGCAAATGCGCTGCGGCGAAACGGCCCAGCGATTGCTTCACCACCACCTTTTCGGCATCTGGTGCTATCGTTTTCGCCTCCTGCGCCGTCGTCGCATCGCCACTAACAAAAATCACAGGCACGCCATAATGTGCGGCCACCAGCGCGTTGATGCCCGATTCTCCTACGATCTCGCCATTGATACGCACCTCCCAGATCGCGCCGGGGTTATAGGTATGCGAGAGAACGGCATGTTCGGCACCAATCGAGCCGTGATAGCTGACAAAACAAATGCCATCAAAACTGGCGTCCAGCCCCTCCATCATATACAGCGGCTTATGCTTCCCGGTAATCAGCGTGGCCCGTCCGAGTAGATCCTGCGGATGCAAGTTGCGCATAGTACTATGAGAGTCGTTGACGACAAATTCAGTTGCGCCACCCTCTATCGCTCCGGCAATCACGGCATTGACCTCATCTGTGAGCAACCGCAGCCCCTGTTCAAACTCGGCGTTGCCGCGCATGATCTGCTCCCAGGCCACGATACCACTTGTTCCCTCAAAGTCAGTGGAGAGAAACAGTCTCATAGGTTCAATCTCCCGTTCGTTACAGCGTTGCCGATCCAGGTCCACCTGCCGCACGACAAATATCGATGCTTGCCTGCCGCCCCGTTTGCACTGGATATTGTCGCATCACGGCCTCGCTCAACGCCTCAACAGCTTCCGTACGCACCAGATTGACGGTACAGCCGCCAAAGCCGCCGCCCATCATACGCGCCCCCAGCACTCCCGGCACCTGACGAGCTATCTCAACCAGTGCATCCAACTCCTCGCAACTGACCTCGTATTCGTCGCGCAGGCCGGCATGTCCCTGCCAGAGAATAGCGCCGACGGCCTCAATATTGTTCTTTTCCAGCAGCGCAACAACTTGCAATACGCGCTCATTCTCCTCGATAATATAGCCTGCACGCTTGCGCAAAATCTCAGGCAATTCCTGCTTGTAGCGATCAAACTGTTCCTGCGTGATATCGCGCAGCGACTTGATCTCCCGCGCCTGCTGATTCTCCGGCTCCTGCTTCTCAATCAGGCCGCGCAAGATCTCGACGGCATCTTCGCACTGCTGGCGTCGCTCGTTATAGGCAGACGTGGCAAGCTCGCGCCGAACCCCTGTATCGATGACCACCAACGAGATTCCTGGCGCACGGAAGGGGAGGTAGCGATAGACAAGCGAGCGGCAATCGAGCAAGACAGCTTTGCCGGGTTGGCCCAGGCATGAAGCGGCCTGATCGAGAATACCACTCTTGAGGCCAGAGGCAATATATTCGGCCCGCTGACACAGGGCCGCAACCTGCAACGGAGCCAGCGTCGCGCCCTCAGCGCCGATGGTGAACTTGCCGCCAGAAAAGAGGGCGCAGGCTTGAGCGGTCGCAACCTCTAACGCCGCCGACGAACTCATCCCGCCTCCAAGCGGCACATCACCGCTCACCACTGCATCAAAACCTTGCAGAGTCAGCCCGGCCCGCGCCAGTTCTGCCGCCACGCCCAGGATATATCGCGCCCAACCCGGCAATGGGCCTCGTTGCGACTCAAAGGTTTCCGGCAACCCGGCCAGAGAAAATTGTGCATAGTGATTGAAGTGCGTTGACCAGAGCCGCACCGTTTGATCAGCCCGCGTTCGTCCGGCGAAAGCTGAAACACGATCAACGGCAAGAGGGAGCACAAAACCGTCGTTGTAGTCGGTATGCTCACCAATCAGGTTTACCCGCCCGGGCGCCCAGGCCCCGCTCAACTCTCCAGTATATATATCGTCGCTTTCATGAAAGGCTGTCGCAAATTGCTCCGCAGCCACCCGCACTGGTTGAGGGAATGCCGCTGTACTCATGATGATGCCTCCTCCGTCTTTGCAATTGCCTCACGCAGCTCCTGAGCCTTCTGCTTTGGAGCGGAGTCATTGCTCCACAGGCCCCAGACACTCTCTGAGGATGCGGCAAACTTGAGCTTTCCTGGCGCACGGCCAATGGCCTGAATCTCTATATGAAAGTGAAAGCGCTCATCGGCAAGTTGATGTAGTCCCAGCAAATAGGGCATCGGGGCCATTGCACCATCAAATAAGGCGTTGTAGCCACGAATCACCTGGAGCAATAATGCGGCCAGGTCACGCAGCTCTTCATCCTGCATCAGTGCAAGGTTGGCAACGTGACGGCGCGGATACAGATGGGCCTCGTAAGGATAGCGCACATAGGGAGGCAAAAATGCCTGCCAGGTAGGATTGTCTGCGACCTGATACTCGCTCTCGCTCAACTCTTCCCGCACATGACAGAAGGGGCAGCCACGCCCGGCTGCATCCTCCAGCACCACCGTTTCCAATTCACGCTCAAGCGTTGGCGGAATGACCGAAACGCCGTAGGCCTGCCCATGTGGATGATTTTGCGTCTGCCCGATCGCCTGCCCGCTATTCTCGAAAATCATCACTGCCGGATAGCGCGAGGCTAGATCGCGGTACAGATCACGCCACAATTTCGTGACAGCGAACACCTCGTCAACCGAAAGCTGCGTAAAGGTGCGATTGTGTTCACGGTTATAAATCACGACGAACGCTTCGCCAACAGGAGGCATCAGCGGCGGGAAGTCGTTGGGGTGCAGCCACACCTGTGTATCAGGCCCAACGCGCCCCTCGGTAATATCAGCGCAAAAAGGACATTGTGTGGTACCTTCCCGACGACTCATACGGTGAGCCGCGTTGACAAGATATTGCCGCAAAATAGGGTTCCACACTAACGGTGTTGTATGTTCCATTGTATTCCTACTTTAAAATCGTCTTTGCGCGTTTTGACGCGCGTTGTGCGAAGTGAAAAATAGAACCTCTAATGATGATGGCTCGCCTGACTGCCCAGCAAAACACAACGCCCCTGTTGAGCAAATACTGCCAGTATAGCACCCTTGTCGATCTCTCCCTCATCCTCACCGGCAGCAAACAACCATTCATCCCAGGTCGTTTTGTCGGTAAAGATAGCCCAGGCGACCGGAGCGATCTGGTTCCTCGCCACGCGCATAAGCGCCAGCGCGTGTTCAAAACCAGCCTCTAATTCCTGCACAGAAGGAAGGTCAGGATCGGCAAGAGCCTCAAATGTGCGGATCGTATGGACTTCCCCTTCAATCACCTCGCAGACACACCCCAGGATCAAAAGCTCCCGATCATCCTCATCCGTTCCCCAGACGCCAACCAGCAGGGTACAATGGGCAGGCAAACGTTGCAGAAAAGCGTTCACCTGAGACTTCCGCCAACCGTGCCAGATATATGTATCATCCTGCTGCTCAAGCCGCAAAGCGTTATCCAGCAGCGGACGTGCTGCGCTCCACAGGCTGGAGTCGGCATCAATTACTGATAGTTCTTCTGCTAACACACGACATTCTCCCAAGAAGCATCATATCAATCCGCCAAATTATAGCACAAGATCGCGGGAAAGCGTTCCGTTTTCTTGCCGTGCCAGACGCTACTGATGAGGCTCACAGGCAAAATATCGATAGATCATCATGTTATAATCATCAGGGACAATCCACTACAAAGCCAACAAACGAAGCGTTTATTTTGATAAAGCACGCATTGGAGCAGCTTGTCTGATGCGTTCTCAAGATCTATGATGGCAGGCAAAGGTAGTGCTACTAAGGATAAGATGATATGCAAGATATTCCCTGGTATCAGGCGTTCTTCGGCGAAGATTATTTACGTATTTATGCTCCCTTTCTTCCACCTGAAAAGACGGAGCGCGAAGTTGCAGATATCCTTGCTCTGCTCGACCTTCCTGAAGGCTGCCGCATCCTCGATCTCTGCTGCGGCAACGGGCGGCACGCCATTCCACTGGCACAGCAGGGGCATCAGGTCAGCGGGCTAGATTTAAGCGAACAGCTACTGAAACGGGCGGTGGCAGAAGCGGAGGAGCAAGGGGCCACGATCCGCTGGTTACATAGCGATATGAGGCACATCCCCTTTAAAAATGAGTTTGATGCAATCATCAATATTTTCACCTCTTTTGGCTACTTTGAAAACGAAGACGAAGATTTACGCGTTTTACAACAAGTGTATCAGGCATTAAAGCCGCAGGGACTCTTTCTATTGGAGACCGTCTATCAACCCAAAGTGATGCGTGCTTTTACCCCGCATGGCATCACACGCTATAACGATGGCCTGATTGTCTTAGAAGAGAGATATATCGATCTCCTGACCAGCCGCAACGAGGTGCGCATTACCATGCTTGATGCGCAGGGACAACGCAAAGAACATAAACACTCGATGCGCATCTATACGCTCACCGAACTGATACGCATGCTGAACTTTGTTGGCTTACCCGTTCAAGCATATTATGGCGGCCTCGATGCCAGCGCTTTGACGATGGATAGCCGCCTGGTCATTCTCAGCCAGAAAGTAGCTTGAGGTTACGCATTTTCTTCTCATATGCGTATTATCTGAGCAAATAAGTAGAGCCAGCGAGCCTCTTAGATGAAGAGAACGTCACACCATAGGCTTGTGCTATAGACTCTTCACCATCGAATGAGTTATAATGAGCGCGGTTCCCGATGACACTGCTATTTAAAGATGGGAACCGGTCTTATCAACTCACAGCGTAAAGAAAGGTACATAATCGTGGCGTGGTGTAGATTTTTTATTCCAAAGATCGCTTCGCCTGCTATCAAACCTGGTGATCCTGATCTCAACGATCATATTATGTATGCCAAGTGCATTAAAGGGCATGTACTCAAAGATGCCAACGACTGGATACTCTGCGAGAACTTGCCAGCGCCTGACGCTCAATGCTGGATGGAAGGTGGCGACACCATTTTCAGCTTAGCGGCACGCGAACGGGAAGAATCCAAAGACGGAAAGGCAACGAAAGCCAGGAAACCTGCGACCTCACCGCGCTCCGGGCAATAACCAGGACACTATGAGCAAACAAACGCAGTCTCTCGTTCCCCTGCCATTACCTGATAACGTAACGCAGGTACACGCTCAGCTTCTCCAATGGTATGAGGCTGAGCAACGTGATCTGCCCTGGCGGACCACCAGCGATCCCTATGCTATTCTCGTATCAGAGATCATGCTCCAGCAAACGCAGGTAGATCGGGTTCTCCCCAAATACCGACAGTTTCTAGCAGCATTTCCCGCACTGGCCGATCTCGCCAGCGCACCAACAGCAGAGGTTATCTCCGTCTGGGTGCCTCTGGGCTACAATACGCGGGCGGTGCGCTTGCAATCTATCGCTCGCCAGGTTATTGCTGAGTATAACGGGCGCATTCCCGACACCATTGATGAACTCCTCAAGTTAAAGGGGATTGGACGTTATACGGCTGGAGCCATCGCTTGTTTTGCCTATCATAAACAGGTTGCCACCGTTGATACCAACATCCGCCGCGTGCTCCATCGTATTTTTTTAGGGCTGGAAGTGGGATCAAGACAGGCGGAGCAGCCAATCAACGATGCGCAAATGCTGACTCTGGCGGAGCAGGTCCTGCCAACCGGGGAGGCCTATAACTGGAATCAGGCGCTTATGGATCTGGGTGCGACGATCTGCACCAGCAATAACCCCGAATGCACCCGTTGCCCATTGCAAAACACGTGCCAGGCCTATGCTGAAATGAGCCAGTACAGCCTCTTTCCATCAGGCACCGTCTTTCGCCAGTTGAAGAAAGTGGCCGAGAAGAAGTCCAGCTACCAGAGCCAGCCCTTCACCAGTACCAATCGCTATTTTCGTGGCCGCATTATCGATCTCCTACGCACCCTCTCTGCCGGTCAGCGCATGCCTCTGGCGGAACTTGGTCCTAGAATAAAAGCCGAATACAGCCCTGATGACGCAGCATGGCTACAACAGATCGTGACGGGACTGGCAAGAGACGGGCTACTCGATTACGCAGAGGATGGAGTGCGCCTGCCTTAAAAGAGCTATATTAAAGAGCAAGCCTGCTGCATAGCATACCTTGCCCTCTTCCTTCTGGTGCTATATTATTAAAGCAGCTATTTTCTTATGATTATTCCAAAGCTAGCATATAAGCAGGACCACGTGAGCACTACGGAACGAAGAGGGACATTCACCGACTGGTCCTGATATGGAGGTAAAGAGCAATTGCAACTTACTAGTTTGAATGATATCACCAGGACGCATCGCCACATATTTCTCTCACCCCACTTTGATGATGTCGTCTATTCGTGCGGTGGCACGCTTGGCGTTCAGGTCAGTTGCGGCATACGTCCACTGGTCATCACCGTCTTCGCAAGCGCCCCATCTGTCGATACTCCACTCAGCAGCTATGCCACTCAAGTACATCGTGGCTGGGGACTCGGAACGTTAAGCGCAGGCGATGTTATCAAGCAGCGGCGCAAAGAGGATGCAGCCGCGCTCGACTTTCTCCAGGCCGACTACCTGTGGCTCGATTATCAGGATGCTATTTATCGTGGCAGTCCGGCATACTATACAAGTGGTGAGCAACTGGCAGGCGGCGAAGTCAATGAGGCCGATCGCTGGATTGATCAGCAACTGGCCCAGAATTTACTGGCTCTGCAAGAGCGTTTACCCGATGCCGTATGGTACGCACCGCTTGGCATAGGCCGTCACGTTGATCACCAGATCGTCTGCTCAGCTGCCGACCGGCTGGCGCAACGGGGTATCAAAATTAACTTCTACGAAGATTTTCCCTACGTTCTGACTCAAGGCGCACGCGAAGCCCGCTTGCAGGAGTTGGGACTGGCACTTGAGCCAGCGCTGGTGGAAATGTCGGAAATGCTGCCGCTCCGCATAGAAGCGTCCAGCATGTACACATCACAAACGAGCGTGAATTTTGGCAGCGAAGAGGCACTGCAAACCTCGATGCAGAAATATACCCACAGTATCCGTCCAGTAGAAACCGTCTATCTGGAGCGCTACTGGTCCAACCACTAACAACCATACACCCTTCAAGGAAAGGCTGAGAACAGCGGGTCTCGACCTTTCCTTGAACAGGCACCTACGACAATATGCTCAACACAGCATATATACACACAGAAGAGCAAAAGGTAATTAAAACGGAATAAAAGGGGAAGAGGAACCATCTCTATCAGACGATGTGAAGATGAGGAGGAGCGATGAAGGGGAGAGAAGGTTCAACGCTGGGTCGATATGAGTTACGACATCGTATTGCCCAGGGGGGAATGTCTGAAGTCTATCTGGGGTATGACCGCCGCGTCAAAAGGCGCGTTGCGATCAAAGTGCTCTACAGCACGGACGAACCATTTGTACGCCATTTTGAGCGCGAGGCGTTAGCTATCGGGACGCTCGCTCATAATCATATTTTGCCACTTTATGACTTTGGGGAACAACGCCCCTGGTATTATCTGGTTATGCCCTATATCGATGGTGGCACCTTGCGCGATTATCTGCTCAAGCGCAACATATTAACTATCGAAGAAGCGGGAAATTTTCTCGATCAGATCGCGGCAGCACTGCAACACGCCCATGATTGCGGCGTCGTGCATCGCGATGTCAAGCCCTCCAATATTTTGCTGCGATCAGATGGCTATGCCTATCTTGCCGATTTTGGTCTGGCTAAAGCCAAGATGGAGGTAGATTGTCTGAGCTATGGCGTCACCATGATAGGCAC
>JAICIM010000091.1 GCA_025928885.1 Ktedonobacteraceae bacterium
CGCGATAAAGTCGCGCGGCTACGACCTCCCTGTAAAAATTCATCGATTGTTTAGAAAACGGCAGGTTCCATATAATCGCCGAAGGAGGAGCGGCAGACCTCCGTGATCTCGCCGAGCGTGGCATAGGCTTTGACGGCCTCGATAATGGCTGGCATCGTATTTTCCGTCCCATCACACACGCGTTTGAGCTGATCCAGTGCTTTTCTTACCGCTGATTGGTCGCGCTCCTGGCGTACGCGTTTGAGTCGGGCCAGATGCACTTTTTCGCCCTCGTAATCCACATAGAGCGTCGGCACTTTGATATTTTCGTCCATCACATAGTCGTTGACACCAACAATTGTACGTTGATGCTGCTCAATCTCTTGCTGATAGCGGTAGGCTGATTCGGCGATTTCGCGCTGGAAAAAGCCGTTCTGGATGCAGGCCAGGACGCCCCCCAGCGACTCGATGCGGTTGATATAGTCTAACGCCGCCTGCTCGGTCTGATCGGTCAGGTTCTCGATAAAGTAGGAGCCGCCGAGGGGATCGACCGTATTGGTCGCTCCGCTCTCGCTGGCGATGATCTGCTGAGTGCGCAAGGCGATGAGGGCCGCTTTCTCAGTTGGGAGGGCCAGAGCTTCGTCGAGCGAATTGGTGTGGAGCGATTGTGTGCCACCCAGCACCGCTGATAATGCCTGAATCGTTGTGCGCACGATATTGTTTTCCGGCTGCTGTGCCGTAAGCGAGACACCAGCTGTCTGAGCGTGACAGCGCATCATCCACGAGCGCGGATCTTTCGCGCCGTAGCGTTCGCGCATCAATCTGGCCCACAGGCGGCGTCCGGCGCGAAACTTGGCAATTTCTTCAAAGAAATCGTTATGGACATCGAAAAAGAAAGAGAGGCGTGGCGCGAACTCATCGATCGTGAGGCCACGCTTGAGGGCCGCTTCGACATAGGCCAATCCGTCGGCCAGAGTGAAGGCGAGTTCCTGCACGGCGGTTGCACCAGCCTCGCGAATATGATAGCCGCTGATGCTGATGGTGTTCCAGCGTGGCATAAAGCGCGTGCCAAACTCGATAGTATCAGTTACCAGACGCATCGAAGGTTCAGGAGGGAAGAGAAACTCTTTCTGCGCGATGTACTCCTTCAACATATCGTTTTGCAGCGTGCCGCCCAGCTTTGCACGAGGGAAGCCGCGCTTCTCGGCATTGACGATATACATAGCCCAGATTGCCGACGCGGGGCTATTGATGGTCATAGAGGTGGTGATTTTATCCAGCGGCAGCTCTGCGAAGAGCAGCTCCATATCAGCCAGGGAAGAGATGGCGACGCCGCATTTGCCAAACTCGCCAGCGGCCAGGGGATGATCGGTATCGTAGCCATACAGGGTTGCCATATCGAAAGCGGTTGAGAGGCCGGTCTGCCCCTGCTTGAGCAGATATTTGAAGCGGGCATTGGTATCTTCGGCGGTTCCGAAGCCCGCGAACATGCGCATTGTCCAGGGTCTTGCGCGATACATTGTGGGTTGCACACCACGCGTATAGGGATAGGTGCCGGGGAAGCCCAGATCGCGGCTATAGTCGAGCGAGGCGTCGTCAAGAGGTGTATAGAGGCGCTCGATGGGAACGCTGGAGGCGGTCATGAGATGTGGTCGTTCGGGAATACGTTCGCTGACCTCTTTGAGCGTGGTTGCCTCCCAGGTGTTGTGCTGAACGCTGAGGTGCTCTAATGTCTCCTGATCGAACAGAGAATGTTGCTGTATTGCAGGCTGCTGCTCTGACGGCGTTGTCGATTGCGGCTCAATCATGGTGTAAGGCTCCTCTATGAGTTACAAGGCAAGTGATCGCGGCAGGTTCTGCTGTGGTGCCGCTTATGCTTATTGTACCATACCAGTCTTTGCAGTTCTCTGGATGAGGTTGATAGTGTATTCGGGCTATGATGCTTGTGATAGAGACGTGTACCATTGAGCATTGAGTGAACTATATCCCTATGTTATACTGCGGATTGCTGGCACTGTCTTTCAGCCTGTACTCTATAACATAGATTTTATTTTTGTGGGAGGATGGCCTGTCTATCTCAAAAAGGGATAACGCAGCCTTTCAATAAAAAATGGCGCAACCATTAACACAACAGCCATATCAACAGCATTTGTTAGATATTGCAGAGCAGATATCTGAGACAAAGGGAACCTACCTGCCTCTAAATGGGCGGCAATTGCAGGCCAAAAAGCCACAGCTTGTTTATACTCATCCTCATGGTGAGATATGGAAGGGAGATGCTATTCTCTGGCTCAAAGGATTAGAGAGCGAGTCTGTTGATCTCATTTTTGCTGATCCTCCTTACAATATTAAAAAGGCTGAATGGGACACGTTTGAGTCACAACAGGCATATCTCAAATGGTCGCTGAAATGGATAAAGGAAGCGGCCAGAGTACTCAAACCGCAGGGAACGCTGTATATTTGTGGCTTTTCGGAAATCTTAGCTGATTTGAAATTGCCTGCTTCACGCTTTTTTGCTGGCTGCCGCTGGATCATCTGGCATTATAAAAACAAGGCGAATCTTGGTTCGGATTGGGGACGATCCCACGAAAGTATTCTGCACTTCCGAAAAAGTAGGGAATTTGTTTTTAATATTGATGATATTCGTATATCTTATGGCGCTCATACATTGAAGTATCCTGAACACCCGCAAGCTGAGACCAGCCAATATGGGAATAAAGGGAAGGAATATCTCTGGCAGCCGCACCCAAATGGAGCCAAACCGAAAGATGTTGTAGAGGTTCCAACCACCTGTAATGGAATGAATGAGAAAACTCCTCACCCAACACAGAAGCCGGAAGAACTGGTGCGGAAGTTTGTTCTGGCGTCTTCCAATCCTGGCGATCTCGTGATCGATCCGTTTCTTGGCTCTGGTACAACTGCTGTTGTCGCCGAGCAATTGAAAAGGAACTGGAAAGGATGCGATTGCACCCCCGAATATTGTCAATGGGCTGCACAGAGAATAGAGGCTGTGCAGGATTGGTCAGTTGAACAGTGGGTTAAATTTGACGCCGAGAACGAAAAGAGGAGAAAGTCCATTCGATGACAGAGATAAATATTGATGAGTTAAAGAAAGTGGTACAGGGTAAAGCCGAGTGGAAATTAAAAAATTATTATGAAATCTGTTTTGGTTTTCTTACTTTCATAGAGTCTACGAAGCCTACGAGGATTATTTCGCCTTTTAGACAAAATCAACATTATATTTTCTATCAATATGGAGCAGAAGCTCAAAATAAGATCACAAGGCCATTGAATACCAATCTCTTTTTCGAGTCTCCACAGGCTTTCAAAGATGCTTTTGAGCGACTAATAGAATTTCTAACAGATCTTCGCCTTTATCAGGAAGGTGCGTGTGAGAAGGAAGGCCGCCAGGCATATTTGGAGACGAAGGAAATAAATAAAGTTGTATATACCATGCAACAGGCGATTGGCTGCATTGGAGACGCCTTTGAAAATCCTAATCAATCTCGCAAACGTATTGGTCAGCTTTTTGAGACACTGATCAAATTGTTGATTCAAGAAGTAGGGCTGGTATGCGAACCTCGAACGGTTAATATCCCCATTCCTAATTATCCTGGCTATTCTATGTCTTACGAACTGGATGTGGTATTTTCACGGAACAAAGCAATTTTGACAGCAGAAAGTGAACATAAATATATTCATCCCTCTGAGATAGTTGGTTCTGTCAAAACGACATCTAAGGATAGGATCGATAAGATATTTCTGGATAAATATCTGCTCACGAAATTGTTGGAAAGGGATATACCAGTTGTCGCCATTTTCTTGCATGATGTACAGCGTGCATCTGCTAGTAAAGATCTGGATAGAAGTGGCGATAGATATTTTAATATTGCGTCAACGTTTAAGACCAATCATTTTTTAGGGTATACAGTCGCTTTGAATAAACTTGATGGCGTCTATTATGTTGATCCTCGCCCAGAGATGATGGTAAATGAACGGTTGCGAGAGCAGATACGCGATTTTCAGCGTTTCTTGACTGAAGATTTATGGCTCTTTTCCAAATGAAAGATGATCTTGCTTTTTCCGCTCTTTGCCTGGGCGTCTCTCATGTTTCATATAGTACTGTCTACCTCTGGACGCTGATCACGTTGAGCGTGGGCAGCGTTGCGGTAGGTTTGCTGCTCCGGTGGCTCACAAAGATGAGGCGACGATAGCGCCGCTTATTGTGTACGCGAGGGAGGAGGCTGCGGTGCCGTATAGGATGCGGTGGCGGGAACCTTCGCCAGCTTTCTCCCCAGCAGACCGCCGAGTGCGCCCATGCCAGCGCCGAGGCCGATCGCAAAGAACAGACCAATTACGCAATTGGCAATGACGCCAGCGAACACCGCCTCATTGCTATACTGATAGCCGAAATTGAAGAGATCAGCTGCCTGTTGAGCGCGTTGGCGGAAGCTATCGAGGGCAAACTGAATAATGATCAGTTGCGCGATCAGAGAGGTGACGCCGCCGCTGATGGCCGCGAAATAGCCAGCCATCGAGCCACGGTTGACCTGTCCCGTCTGTCGTGAAGCCAGCATGCCAACCACAAAGAAGAGGGCGAGCGAGAGGAGAAAGTTGAGCACCCCGGCGATGGTGGTTGTGTAATCGTGCGTATCAAAATCGTTGATCAGCACGACGATAATTTGTAAGCCGGTAAAGATCCCGCCCCAGATCAACCCATAGCGGAGGGCAACTGCGCCGGTATCTTGCTGCTGTGTTTGTTGTTGCATCGTATGCTTCTCTCCATTCGGTTAAAGATGTAGTGATTATAGTGGATTGGGGAGGAGAGATCAATTAAAGAAGGGATAGGGCGAGAGGGAGTCGAACCCTCACGACCTTGCGGTCAGGGGATTTTAAGTCCCCGGCGTCTACCATTCCGCCATCGCCCCAAGCAGTTTTAATGATACTACCATGTTCTGCTGATTTCGTCAATCATTTTTCTCTCCCATTTTTTCTCGTGCGGTTATTACCATCTAAGAAACGAAAAATACTACCCCTGATTCAAATTATTGACGCTGGTTGCAAGATAGGAGATAATAGGTGTCGTGCCAGAGTGAAAAATAGTTCATATAGAGGAATCAACCAGGTAGACGCCCTATGAGTAATGGTGTTAACAGCACAAATCTTTCCCCAGAACAGGTTGTACGGGGAGTGTATGACGTGATTGTAGTTGGTGCCGGTCACGCCGGCTGTGAGGCCGCTCTTGCCAGCGCCCGTATGGGCCGCAAAACCTTGCTGCTCACGATGAATCTGGATAGCGTTGCGTTAATGCCCTGTAATCCTTCAATGGGCGGACCCGCCAAAGGTCATCTCATCAAAGAAATTGACGCCCTCGGCGGCGAGATCGGACGCAATACCGACCGCACCTTTATTCAGATCCGTTTGCTAAATACCAGCAAAGGACCGGCTGTGCAGGCGCTGCGTGCTCAATGCGACAAGCAAGCCTATCGCCTCGCCATGAAATTCGTGCTCGAAGGCCAGCCCAACCTTGAATTGAAACAGGCCACCATCGCTCGTTTGCTCAGCCATACGCGCGAGGATGGGCGACACGTCATCACGGGCGTCGTCACCAATAATGGGTGGAGCTACGAAGCGCAATCAGTTATTCTCACTACTGGCACTTTCATCAATGGTCGCCTGGTGGTTGGCGAGAAGACGCAGCCGGGTGGACGAGCCGGGGAAGGTCCAGCACTGGGCATCTCCGATTCGTTGCATGCGCTGGGCCTGGAGATTCGCCGCTTCAAGACCGGCACTCCGCCACGTGTGGATGCACGCACCATCGATTTTAGTCAGACCGAGCTACAGCCCGGCAGCCGCGCCCCGCTCTACTTTTCGAAAGATCCCACGGCCCGTGCAGATGTGCAGCTGCCAGGTGGACGCCCCAACCCGATCTATCCCACGACGAACGAAGATTTGCACGGCTGGCGGCCACAACTGCCCTGCTATCTCGTTCGCACTACCGATAAGACCCATCAGATTATTCGCGACAACCTGCATCGCTCGCCCCTCTATACTGGCCTGATCGAAGGGGTTGGTCCGCGCTACTGCCCCTCGATTGAAGACAAGATCGTGCGCTTCGCCGATAAGGTCTCACACCAGATCTTTCTGGAGCCGGAGGGTTGGCGAACGGGCGAGGTCTATGTACAGGGCATGAATACCAGCCTGCCGGAAGATGTGCAGTTGGAGATGCTGCGCAGTATCCCCGCGCTGGCAAAAGCTGAAATTATGCGTGTCGGCTATGCGGTCGAATACGACTATGTGCCGCCCGTGCAGTTGTTGCCAACGCTAGAAACCAAGCCGGTTGCGGGCCTTTTCCTGGCTGGACAGATCAACGGCACCTCCGGCTATGAAGAGGCGGCGGCGCAGGGCATCATGGCCGGTATCAATGGCGCGTTATATGCGCGTGGCGAAGATGGCTTTGTGCTTGGGCGTCACGAAGCCTATATCGGCGTGCTGATCGACGATCTGGTAACGCGACCGATGAGCGAACCCTACCGCCTGCATACATCCCGCGCCGAACACAGATTGTTGTTGCGTCCCGATAGCGCCGATCTCCGTCTGAGCGATGCTGCCTATCGTCTGGGCTTGATCGATGAGCAGCGCTATATACAGGTCGTGGAGAAACGTGCCGCTATTCAGCAAACGCTTGCCCGGCTAGATTCACTGGTGTTTACTTCTTCGCGATTGGTCGAGGCATGTGCGCAAGAGGCTGGAATTGCCCCGCTGGGGCAGATGCTCTCGGCACGTGAACTGTTGCGGCGACCAGAGGTACGCTACTCGCAGGTAGCGCATATGTCGCAACAGGTGGTGCAGCAGCGCGAAGAGCCGCGCCCTCGTCTGGAAGCGCTGCCAGTCCTCCCGGCTGAGACGGCGGAAGAGATCGAGCTACAGGTCAAATATGAGAGCTACGTACGCAAGCAGGAGCAACTGGTCCATCGTACCTTGAAGCTGGAAGAGATGCGCATTCCCGCAACGCTGAATTATCAGGATATCTCACATCTTCGCACGGAAGCGCGTCAGAAACTGGCTCGTACGATGCCGCGTACAGTTGGTCAGGCAGCGCGTGTAGAAGGAGTGACACCGGCAGACGTTGCGATTCTCATGATTTACCTGGAGAAGCAACGGGCCGCAAGAGCCTCCTCTTGACATATGTTGCAACAAACGTGTACCATACGCATGTTCGTAGAACTCATAACGAATCAATCATTGTTCTGACAGCAGGTGTGCGATTGGCAAGTCGTCTATCGTTTCATAACTGAAGAAGTGTGAAATGCCGCCTGTTCGCTATACTCTGGCTGTCAGTTGAGCAGAAATGAAGCCGGTCATCTGTGCCTCCCCCCTCAGATAGACGGAGTATCAGTTGAGATACAATGTTAATGGCAGTAGTATCGACCAGGGTATCATACTTGGAGGATAATAATATCTCTATGTGCATCAACGAAAGAAGCCAGTAGTATGAGTACAGCGTTGTTTGGGCAGGGATGCACGGTCTTTTGAGATAGTTTTGAAGAGGGGAAGAATGTGTACATTCTAGTAGTTGATGATGATCGTTTTGCGAACGCATTGGTCCAGTTTGTGTTGAGCAAGGAAGGGTATGAGGTAGAGACTGCCGATAACCCACGCGGGGCCTGGCAGATGATTCTAAAGCGAGAACCCGATCTGCTCATCCTGGATGTGACCATGCCGTACTTAAATGGATTTGAGTTTTCGGCCAAGTTGCGCAGCGAAGGCTATGATATACCACTTATTTTTATGACTGCTCAGGACACCATCGAAGCGAAGTTGCAGGGATTTAACATCGGAGCGGATGATTATATTTGCAAACCGTACAATCATCAAGAACTCGTTGCACGCGTGCAGGCCGTCTTACGGCGCATTAAAAAAGACAGTACCGTAAGTAACAATCAGAGCATTCGAGGAGGGCAGATCGAACTCTTTCCCGCAGAGTTGAAGGTGACGATCGCTGGGCGCCCGGCTGTGACGCTCACTCCAACTGAGATGCAGGTGTTGCGCGTGCTCATGACCAGTAATGGCCAGGTTGTCAATCGTGACCAGTTGTTGGAGGAGGTCTGGAATGAGAGCGAGAATAACAGCAATATTGTTGATGTCTACATCCGTCGTTTGCGTGTAAAGCTGGGCGAAGACGCGGATAAGCCACAATATATCATTTCTGTACGAGGTTTAGGTTATAAATTCGTTGGCAAATAGGGGGGCAGTGTTGCGGAAGCGTGTTCAAAAACAAGTGCAAACAGAGCAGATAGAAACGATGGCGGGGGTTGATTGTGTGTCCAGGGAGGAGCCAAACTCTTCTGATATCTCCCAACCTCTTGCGGAGGATACCCCGCGCTATCTGGCCGATCTGGTTGCTGGTACATCTGATGCCATCGTTGCTGTAGATGAACATTTTCATCTCCTCGACCTCAATCCTGCTGCAATCCAGATGCTGGGAATGGAGGCCAATGCGGTCGTTGGTCATGAGTGTAGTGAGGTGCTGTGTTGTCAAAATCTCAATCGTATGAAGCTCTGCGGTACATCGAGCTGTCCTTTGCAGCAGGTGTTGCAGCAGAAAAAGCCGCTACCCAATGAAGAGCTTATCCTGGGGGCGCAGGAACTGCATAGACGCGAGGTGTCCGTAAGCGTGACCCCGCTCCAGTCTTCGCACGACGAGTATGCTGTGTTTATGGCCCGTGATCTCTCCGCGCTCAAGGTGGCGAATCAGGTCCGCTCCAATTTTGTGTCGATGGTCTCTCACGAATTACGCACCCCGCTCAATTCGGTGCATGGCTTTATCGATCTGCTTTTGCAGGGGCATATGGGCGATCTGAACGAGGAACAGCGCACCTACCTCGGCTATGCACAGGAGGGCGTACAGCAGCTCATCTCAATTGTGCAGGATATCCTCTTTATGACACGCTCGGATCTGGGTCAGTTTGAGAGCAAACAGCAAGAAGTGCAATTGCGGATTCTAGTGCGACAGGTGGTGAGCGGCATGCAACCGCAGGCCAGCAAAGCCAGCGTGGTGCTGAACGCGGATATTCCCGCAGATATGCCGTTGCTCTATATTGATCCGCAGCGCATCAAACAGGTTTTAAATAACCTGGTCTCCAACGCGATCAAATATACGCCGCCGGGCGGGACCATTACCATTAGCGCCAGCACGCTGAGCGATGAGTGGGTGATGATCTCAGTGATTGATAGCGGCTACGGCATTTTGACGGAAGATCGCCCACACATCTTCGAGCGTTTCTATCAATCCAATCAGCGCGAACAATCAAGGATGGGTGGGTACGGCCTGGGCCTCTCGATTGCCCGGTTAATCGTCGAGCAGCACGGCGGCACTATTAATTTTGAATCGGTGCTGGAAAAGGGAACCACCTTCTACTTTACCGTGCCGGTATATCACGGGCAAAAAAACAACGTGGAAGGCTAGCTTCTATGTGTATGGCAGGTATAATAGCTTGCCATACACACCTGTTTATTGCCAGAGTGATGGCTGTTGGTCCTGTTCGTCCGGCTCCTCCCAATCGTTGTCTTTGGACAATTTGTCTGCTTGACGTGTTGGTTCGGGCAGGCGATAGCCCTTGCTACAGGCGAGGACGTAGCGAATGCTGGTCTTCAGGCTAATGAGATGGCCGATCGAGATAAACATTGGATTGACCTTTGTCCGGGTGCGCACCGCCGCGCCGATGACTTCCTGTTTATCGATCAGCGGCACCCATGAACCGGCCTCTTCCCCCAGTTCTTCCTTCTTGTAATGTCCCCTGAGAATAGATTTCGCACACCCAATCGTGGGGATGTTCAGCCACAGACCAAGATGCGAGCCGATCCCGATCCGGCGTGGGTGCGCGATGCCCTGACCATCAACCATGACCAGATCTGGCTTTTGGCGTAGCTTTTTAAAAGCTCCCAGCACCGGCGGAGCCTCGCGGAACGAGAGGAGTCCAGGCACATAGGGCATACGAATCGGCTCCTCGTAAACATGCTTCTCGACGATCTCCATGTCTGGATAGCTCAACAGGACAACAGCGGCGCGAGCTGCTTCATGCTCCTCGTTGATCGCCATATCAACCCCGGCAACGAAGCGAACTTCGCCGAGGCGATCCTCACGAATTATCTGGCCTGCCAGCGTGCGTTGCAGGGCGATTGCTGCTTCAGGCGCCAATGCCCACTCATGGAGGGGTTGTTCTGGCTGGTTCGTCATATACTGCTTCCCTTCTATCATATCAACCCGTGTTGTCGTCGTTGCGCGACTGTCTCGTGCTGGTGGCTACGTGTGTGGATGGTGGCCCAGGCGCGAGACAGTCGCGCAACGACGACAATACGAGCATTCCATTGTTAAAATCATTTCATACTTATCTGGCCGCTTCGGCGATACAGATCATGCGCGGGCTTTCTAGATGATAGGGGCTGAGATCATAATCACCATAGACATCCTTGACGATAAAGCCCGCCTGCTCCAGCAATAGCTCGATCTCCGCACGCTCGAACAGATAGAGATGGGTGGTGACGACGGTTCGCTGCACGGTTCCTCCCTGGTGATACTGCTCATAAAAATGGGTCAGCTCCAGCAGGTGGCGTTCGGTGGAGCTTGCGGGCGAGAGGAAATGCGTCAGGTAAGTTCCATCTTCCTGCTGCCAGGTGCCTTGATGCAGCATCTGTCCCCCCAGATCTTCCAGATAGCGGGCATCGCTATTGCTGATATCCACAATAAATGTGCCGCCGGGACTGAGATGGGCGCGGATGGCTGCTAGCGCACGCTGTTGTTGTGGTCGTGCCGTGATGTGAGCGAAGGAACCAAGCGCGATGAAGGCCAGACGAAATTTCTGGCTCAGTTGCAGCATGCTCATATCTTGTTGGACAAGAGTACACTGAACTATCAAGCTCTCTTCTTGCAGACGTTGGCGGGCAATATCGAGCATGGCTGCTGAGGTATCGACGCCGGTGAGCGTATAGCCCTCCTGGGCCAGTGGCAATAATACGCGTCCACTCCCACATGCCAGTTCCAGGATTTTGCCGCCGCACGCTTCAGCGAAGTTGCGGTAGAGGTCCAGGTCTTCGCTGAAATGTGCGTGTTCACGATCATAAAAGGGCGCAATTACATCGTAATCGTTCATCAAATTTGATACAATCTAGATGCCATCGGCATTGAGAATCTTCCATTTGCCATCAACCTTTGTCATGGTGAGATGGATGGCATATTGTTTGCCGCCTCGCGTCACCGAAACATTGACGTGATTGGTATCCGATCCGTCGCTCGTCTGATAATCGGTGAGCATGCCCAGATCTTTGTCCAGCGTCTTTGCGGCCAGGGTGTAGACCGCCTGGGAGGTGATGGGAATGTTTTTATTGCTTTGCGGATCGGTGAAAGAGGCCCCTGGAGCAAGATAGGTATAAGCGGTGGCATAATCCTGGCTCTGCACGGCTTTATAATAATCCTTCACCGTGCTATCGGGACCGTTATTGGCGAAGAGGGCCAGACTCCCACAAATGGCGCAGGCGAGGACAAAAACGCCAGCAATAATACCCAGTGTGATCCACAACCCCTTTCGTGATTTCTGTGGCGCAGGTGCAGCATAACCTGGAGGGACATTGGGCAGCGGTGGCACTCCACCATAAGGCGGTTGTCCATAAGGTGGCTGTCCATAAGGTGGCTGTCCATAGGGTGGTTGTCCATAAGGTGGAGGCTGTGGTGGTTGGCCGTAAGCAGGCGGCGGCTCATAGGCAGGAGGCTGTCCATAGGGTGGTGGCGCTGGTTGCCCGTACGGAGGTTGTGGCGCATATTGAGTTGGAGGCACTTCACCCGGCTGTTGTGGTGGTTGCCCATACGGTTGATTAGGATCGTTATACATCGAGATAACTCCTGACCCGGTGGCCTTGTTGCTCACTGCCACCTGTGATGAGATGTCATAAACACCTGTTGCCAATAAAACGTTGCATATAAAGCTTTTTGCCACACGACCTATTCCGCACCGCATCTCACACGCGCCCCTAGTATATCGTTGTATTGTCTAGATTACAAGAGTATGTGTCTCCCCTTGTGCAAAGCTGGCCGTGAAAAAGGCAGGACTGTAAAGGCCATTGGTTACAGTCCGCGCCACATAATCAAGAATGATGGGGAGACTGAGTGTTGTCAGAGACGCCATAACCAGCGAGTGATACAATGGAAAGAATAATCCGATCCATCTGGCGAACTGATATGAGCATAGAACAAAATAACATGTGAGACAGGCACTATTAGAATGTTGAGATATAGGTGACGTTATGACGCAAGAAGAGGCCCGGCTTCCAGGTATTTATACAGCGACCGATTTCCTTGCTGGTGGTGGAGAGATGGGGGAACGTATCCGCTCCAAAGATTGGTCACAAACGCCACTCGGCCCTGCTGAGTACTGGCCGCAGAGCCTGAAAACAATTGTACGTATTATGCTTACCTCTCGCCAACCTATCTGGATCGGGTGGGGGCCGGATCTGATCAAGCTCTACAATGACCCATATAAAGCGATTGTGGGAGGGAAACATCCCGAAGCGCTCGGGCAGCCAGCAGCGGTCGTCTGGCGCGAGATCTGGGGCGACATTGGACCACGCTTACAAATAGCTATGCAAGAAAATGAAGGGACCTATGATGAAGCACTGCTCCTGATTATGGAGCGCTATGGCTATCAGGAAGAGACATACTATACCTTCTCGTATAGCCCCGTTCCGGCTGAGCAAGGTGGCGTCGGAGGCATTATCTGTGCAAATACGGACGATACCCAGCGTATTATCGGTGAGCGACAGGTAACGCTGCTACGTACCCTTGCGGCTGAGACGGCTGACGCCCGCACAATCGTTGAGGCGTGTCATCTCAGCGCAAAGAGTTTAGAGCATAATCCCTACGATATTCCCTTCGCCATGATTTACTTGCTCGATCAGGAAAAACAGATGGTACAGCTTGCCGGAACCAGCGGTATTCAGCGGTCCGCAATACCTGCAAACATGCAGCTGGATGCCCATACGCTGTGGCCCTTTGCGCAGGTGCTGCATAAACATCAGCTGCAGCTGATTTCCAGTGTAGAGAACATTATGGATCATCTACCGATGGGGGCATGGAAACGTGAGCCACGTCAGATGGCCGTTCTCCCTATTGCCTCTTCTGGTCAGACGGGCAAAGCTGGCGTGCTGGTTGTTGGCCTCAACCCGTTTCGTCTCTTTGACGAGGGCTATCAGGGCTTCCTCAATCTCGTGGCCGGACAGATCGCGGCCAGTATCGCTAACGCGCAGGCATATGAAGAAGAGCGCAGGAGGGCGGAGGCGCTGGCCGAGATTGATCGCGCCAAAACGGTCTTTTTCAGCAACGTGAGCCACGAGTTTCGCACCCCTTTAACGTTGATGCTAGGACCAATTGAGGATGCTCGTTTTGATCCTCGAACCACCCCTGTAAATCAGGATCGCATGGATATCGCCCATCGCAACGCTTTGCGGCTGCTTAAACTGGTCAACAGCCTGCTCGATTTCTCGCGGATCGAAGCGGGGAGGATGCAGGCAAGTTATGAACCGACAGATCTATCGCGCTATACCAGCGAACTCGCCAGTAATTTTCGCTCTGCCGTTGAAAAAGCAGGTATGCAACTGCTCATCACCGCGCCGCCGCTTTCCGAACCCGTCTATATCGATCGCGATATGTGGGAAAAGATCGTGCTCAACTTGCTCTCCAATGCGTTTAAATTTACCTTTGAGGGAGAGATAGAGGTTGCGCTGCGCGAGGAACCACAACAGATCGTGCTCAGCGTGCGCGATACCGGTGTGGGCATTCCGCAAAAATATCTCACTCATATTTTTGAACGCTTTCATCGGATTGAGGGGATGCAATCGCGCTCTTTTGAAGGCTCCGGCATCGGTCTATCGCTTGTGCGCGAACTGATTAAGCTGCATAAAGGCTCGATCGATGTGGAGAGCCGCGAAGGGCAGGGGACCACGTTTACCATTACGCTGCCAAAAGGTTCGGCTCACCTGCCGCCAGAGCGTATCGGCGCGAAACGCATGCAGCAATCCTCAGCGGTCGGGGCCACCACCTATATTGAGGAAGCGATGCACTGGCTCCCGATCGAGGATGAGGATGAGATTCCTGGCGAAGCTATCGAGCCATCCGCTGTGTTTGCCGATCGACCACGCATTGTCCTTGCCGACGATAATGCAGATATGCGGACCTATGTGACGCGGCTCTTACGCAGCCAGTTTGACGTTGAGGCAGTCAGTAACGGCCTGCAGGCGTTACAGGCGGTAAAAGAGCGTTTACCAGATCTGCTTGTGACCGATGTCATGATGCCGGAGATGGATGGGTTACAACTGTTAAAAGCTATCAAAGAAGATCCCGCCACAGCCCGTCTGCCGATTATCCTGCTATCGGCCCGCGCCGGAGAAGATGCGACGATAGAGGGCGTGAGAGCCGGGGCCGATGATTATCTGGTCAAGCCGTTTTCGGCACGCGAATTGCTGGCGAGGGTCACGACGCATATCAAGACGGCACGCAGCCGCTACGAGGCAGAGAGGCGGCTCTATGATCTGTTTATGCAAGCGCCAGCCGCCGTCGTCATTTTGCGCGGCCCAACGCATCGCGTCGAACTTGCCAATCCGATCACGCTCAAAATGTGGGGCCGAACCAGCGAAGATGTGCTGAATAAGCCGTTACTGGAGGCGCTGCCAGAGTTGCACGGACAGGGCCTGGATAAGCTCTTAGATGGTGTCTTTGCGACTGGAAGGCCCTTTGTGGGCAATGAGCTAAAATTTCGCCTCGATCAAAAGGGCAATGGAGAGCTTGAAGATATCTATTTCACGTTTGTCTATGCTCCTTTGCGCAATGCCACCAATGTTATCGA
>JAICIM010000264.1 GCA_025928885.1 Ktedonobacteraceae bacterium
ATGTCGTAGTCGCGCGACTACGACATGCCTGGCGACCGTTGAACTACAGTATTGCTGGATTCTGATGATGGCAGTGTATCATGACAGGCAGGAAATGGTCAATTCTCAGCCATATGGATATATTTCTATTTTGAAATGAGAGGAGTCAATCGACAGCGGGCAGCATTACGCGGAACTCGGTGCCGACATCGGGATCGCTACAGACCGTAATCGTGCCGTGATGGGCGCGAACGATCGCGGAAGCGACCGTCAGGCCCAGGCCAGCGCCCACGGTTGCGCCGTTGGAGGCGACGGAATATTTATGATGGCCTTTATAGAAGGCATCAAAGATATGCTCAAGATCTTCTTTGTCTATCTCCCCGTTATCGATTACGCGGACCAACGCCTGTTTATTGATCTTACTCACATAGAGCGTAATCTCACCATCGGGCGTGGGGCGGCCATGTTTGACGGCGTTATCGAGCAGGATAAACAGCAGTTGCTTGATGCGATCTTTATCGGCCTGTAAGCCCACCGTTTCCTGGGTCTCAACGACCAGCGAGATCTTACGCTCGTCGTTGAGCCTATTTTTGGCCTGAGCAATGCCATCGCCCGCCATTTGTAGCAGATCGAGGTATTGCGTCTTGAGTGGTCGGCCATCATCCAGGCGAGCGAGCATCAGAATATCATTGATCAGGCGGGTCATGCGCTCAACTTCCCCTTTCATACGTGAAAGGATACGTAGAGCAGTCTCCGGGTCATCCTTCGCGCCACGGAGCAACACCTCGGTAAAGCCGCGAATCGAAGTCAACGGCGTCCGCAACTGGTGCGAGGCATCGGCAAAAAAGCGCTGGAAACGCGACTCAGCAACGCGCTGCATCTCCTCTGCGCGTTCGAGACGCGTGACCATCTCGTGCAGACTGCCAGCCAGGCGATCAACCTCATCCTGGGGGGGCAGGCGCATCGGGAGGCGCTTGCGCTGCTGCAAATCGCCGATCGCGATAGCCTGAGCAACATCAGTGACGCGCGAGAGGGGGCGCAGGAGCAGCGACGTGAATATAAAAGCAATCAAAGCTCCCCCAACAACCGTCATAATGGCAGCCGGAACCACGATATATGCAGGAGTTACTCGTTGGTAGGTCAACAGGCAGATCACTACAACGACCAGGGCCAACACCATACCATAGACCAGCGTCAGTTGCATCCGCAGGCTAAAAAAAGGACGCAGCCAGCCCGGAAAATCGCTCTTCGGGCTGCGACTATCGAGCAACGCTTCCAATTGTAGTTCACCCGAGATCGAGCCTTCCAGGTGTGAAGACAATGGCGATGAATGCTCCGGTCTCTTGCCCGAAGATTTTTTATCTTCTAATTGTTCCTGTGGCTCTGACATACGGGCGGAACTCCACTTTTCTATACAACGACATTCTTGCTCGACACAAGAAGACTAGCCTTTCAGAACGTACCCAACACTGCGAACCGTCTGGATCAGACGAGGAGAACTGGGCGAGTCCTCAATTTTCTCCCTCAAATAACGTACGTATACCTCTATGATGTTGGTTTCACCCAGAAAATCGTAGCCCCAGACGCGATTCAGGATAGTTTGCCGATCAAGGACCTGTCGGGGATGGCTCATAAAAAGATGCAATAGATTGTACTCGGTCGCGGTCAGCTCGATCAGGCGACCGGCCCGCGTCACTTCGCGGGTAGCTGTATTGAGCTTGAGATCAGCGAACTCCAACACCTGCCCGTTGCTCTCATCACTGCTGCCGCTGGACTTGGGACGGCTGCGGCGCAAAATTGCGCGAATGCGTTCAAGCAGCTCGTCAAAATCAAAAGGCTTGGTGAGATAGTCATCAGCGCCGGTCCGCAGCCCGGTGATACGATCACGCACCTCATCTTTTGCCGTTAACATCAACACCGGAATATCCCTGGTGGTAGGATTGGCCCGCAAGCGGCGGCATACCTCTAATCCATCGATGCCTGGCAGCATTATATCCAGGATGACCAGATCAGGATTGATGCGCTGAGCCGTAGTAATGCCCTGCTCTCCATCTGATGCCGACTCCACTTGAAACCCTTCGTAACGCAGCCCCAACCGAATGAACTCTATGATATTCTCCTCGTCGTCAACGACCAGGACTTTCAAGAGTTGCGGTTGCTTCTCCTGGTTCGCCTGCCAGGTCGCGCCTTGCTGCATATGTTCTCTCCTCAAATCATGCTCTGGATTAGCAGAATTGCATACGTGCTGCTAAAAAAGCCTCAGTTTCCTACTCACCATTATAGATATCCTTCAACCGACCTGCAAGCCAAAGCACTTGCCGCCAGCTTATTCTCAGCAGAAATTAATCATTTTCGGCAAATCACAAAATTGCCGGGAAAATTGCTTGAGAATCTCTTGACTTTCTCTATGCCCATCGGTATACTTAGATTTGTAACCGGTTCCGAAAGCGGTTACGTAACCGCTTTCGGAAATTGTGGCAAAGACGGACAATAAATCACCTTTTATTTCTTGTGTTACAAGCGATGATGCTGCATCAGGGAGGACTAGCCAATGGCAGGAAAGCCAACCATCAACGACATTGCACGTCTGGCCGGAGTGTCGAAGGCCACCGTCTCCCGGGTTTTGAATCATAAACCTGATGTAGACCCCACTACACGCGATCGCGTCATGCGCATAGTGGAGGAACAGAGCTTTGTCCCCAGCATTACAGCAACCGGGCTGGCTGGTGGTCAGAGCCACCTGATCGGTGCGCTTGTTCCCTCCTTTACCTGGCCGTTTATTTCCGATATTATGCGCGGTGTCGCAGAAGTCGTCGGCCTGACATCCTACGAACTGGTTCTCTATAGTATCAACGATAGGGTGCGGGAAAACGACAAAAGCGATATCCTTGACCACATTCTGGCGACCAAGCTGACATCTGGACTTCTGGCAATCATCCCTGGTCAATCCTCAAAATATGTCACCCGCCTGCATAAATACGGATTACCAGCGGTGATCATCGATGATCAAGATCTGCCTGGGGATATTCCCTGGGTGGGAACGGATCATCAACACGGCTCTTACCTGGCAACCAAACACCTGATTGAGCTTGGTCATCGTCGCATCGCCCACGTACAGGGTCCGCTCAAGTATCTCTGTTCGCACGAACGCTATGAGGGATACTGTCAGGCTCTGGAAGAGGCAGGGCTGCCTCTTGATCCTCAGCTTGTCTTTGAAGGTGACTTTATGCAACCGACGGGACGAGCCGCTGGCAACTATTTCTTTTCCTTACCACCAGAACAGCGGCCAACCGCTATCTTTGCGGCTGCTGACCTGATGGCTTATGGAATCATGGCAGTTGCCGAGGAGCGTGGTCTGCAAATTCCCCAGGATGTGGCGCTCATCGGCTTCGACGGTCTCGACTCATCGGCTCATGTGAGGCCCGCCCTCACAACCGTGCAACAACCCTTCTATGAAATGGGCAGACAAGCAACAGAGCTGCTTTTATCGATGCTTGATAAACCTCGTTTCTCTCTTCGTTCTTCAGATGTGCATCTTGCTCAGCCATCCGGCATCGGTCGCAACGGAGAGTATCATCAGGAGCCGATCCGTATCCATCTTGCCACGACCCTGATTATACGCGAATCATGTGGTTCTCCCCGGCGTGTCCCGTATTCATTACCTGAATGATTAAGCCTGTATCACTTTAATCCAGCCCTGGACATGGCGCTGCTTGCCCTGTTCCTGTGCAACAACATCCTGCTCTGGAATGAGCGGAGTCAAAGGACTCAAGGAAACACGTTCATTATTGCTTTGTGGATCGAGGAATGATTCACGCACTCTATGTCAGGAGGTTTTTTGTGTCTTCTCACACTGTATCTTCATCATCTTCCAAAATGATGAAACCTCAATCTACGAGGAAGGGGATAGGCGGACTGCTCGGCTTCTGCGCCCTCGCATTCATGGTGGTGCTCGCAGCCTGTGGTGGTAACGCCAATCAGCCTCAAGGAAATAAGGCTGGTCAACCGGTCTCCATGACGGTCGTAGACTCCCCGCGCGGCAACTTTACATCCAACTTTAACCCGCTGCTCGATCCAGGTAGCACCCGCACTGGCACGCAGGGCTTCCTATACGAGCCATTGATCTTCACCAATCGTTACACGGCCAAAGTCGAACCCTGGCTGGCATCCAGCTACGACTTCCCGACCGATGCGAAGAGCATCACCTTCACCATTCGTCAGGGCGTCAAGTGGAGCGATGGCCAACCTTTCACTGCTGATGATGTCATGTTCTCGCTCAACATCCTGAAGCAGTTCCCGGCCCTTGACCGCTTCAACCTGTGGACCACGATCATTCAAGATATTGCCAATCCTGATCCACAGACCGTGAAGATTACCTTCAAACAGCCGGATTCGACCGCGACCTGGTGGTTTGGTCAGACCTACATCGTGCCAAAGCACATCTGGCAGAGCATCAGCGATCCCACCAAATACACCAACGACAAACCTGTTGGCACGGGACCGTACCTGCTCAAATCGTTCTCACCGTCCCTGTATGTCTTCAGCAAGAACCCGAATTTCTGGCAGTCTGGCAAGCCTGAGATCGACGAACTGCGCTTCCCCGCCGTCGTTGACAACTCTACCGCTAACCTGATGCTGTCGAAGGGTCAGATTGACTGGGCTGGTATTGGTTGGGACCCCAAACTCGATCCTGGCTTCACAGGTAAAGATGCTGCACACAACCATCACTGGTTCCCACCAACCAACACGGTTCTGCTCTATCTGAACCTGACCAAAGCACCATTCAACGATCTGAATGTTCGTAAGGCGATCAGCCTTGCTATCAATCGCCCTGCATTGCAGCAGAAAGCTGCTCCCTATGCAGCGCCTGCCAATCCATCGGCTATCCTCCTGCCGCCGCACAAGGATTACCTGGCTTCCGACTATGCAAGCGCACAGTTCACGCAGGATCTTGCCCAGGCGAACCAGTTGATGCAGAAGTCTGGTTACACCAAAGGTAGCGACGGGATCTATGCCAAAGACGGGAAGAAAATCTCGTTCAAGATGATGGTCGTCAATGGATGGAGCGACTGGCAGGGTAGCACGCAGTTGATTGCGAGCGACCTGAAACAGCTTGGTATGGATGCCCAGGTTGATACCGTGGCCGACTACACCCCCTACTTCAGCGCATTGCAGGTGGGCAACTTCGACACCGCGATCTCCTGGACCGACCAGGGACCAACACCGTACTTCCCGCTCAACGACTGGCTGTCTGGCGACCACTATGCCCCGATCGGTAAGGCCGCTCAGTCCACCAACTGGGGTCGCTGGAAAGATGCCGCGACCGACAAATTGCTGAACCAGTACAAGACCTCTGCTGACCCGGCAGTGCAGAAGCAGGCCATCCAGGGCTTGCAGAAGATCATTGTCGAGCAGCTCCCGGCTATTCCTCTGGACTACAACGTTGGCTGGTTCGAGTACACGACGACTCATGCGACGGGATGGCCCGATCAGGACAATCCTTACGACTATGGCTCGCCGTTCAACTTCCCCGATAACGAGTACATCGTTCTGCAATTGCACGCGGCAAAATAAATCTGGCAGTCGTTCAAGCATCTAGTTTGAGCTATGCTCGTGAGAGTAGAGACCTTCTCTACTCTCACACCATCAAATACAACATCTACGCTTCTTGATTCAAACGACAGAGCATGGCCTGCATAAAGCCATTTATGGCTGGCTCCTGTTTTTCGCCCCATATCCAAGAAGAGAGAGAAAGAGAGAAGAGATGCGCCATTTGCTACGTCGTGTGCTGTTTTATCTGGTCGCATTATGGGCTTCAGCGACCATGAACTTCCTGATCCCCAGACTGATGCCTGGCGATCCTGCCCAGGCCTACGTCGCCAAGATGCAAGGGCAAAGCAGCATATCGGCACAAACATTACAAAATATCCGTATCCAGTTCGGCTTGAGCGATGATCCCCTCTGGCTACAATACTTTCACTATCTGAATAATTTGCTGCATGGCAACCTGGGTATTTCGCTCTATCAATACCCGACCCCGGTCACACAAATTCTGGCCTATGATCTCAAATGGACAATTGGGCTGGTCGGGCTAGCTGCCATTATTAGCTTCATTCTAGGTACACTGCTGGGCGTGCTGGTTGCCTGGAAGCGCGATGGCTGGCTCGATAATACGCTGCCGCCATTGCTCACCTTTTTCTCGGCGGTCCCTTACTTCTGGATGGCACTCGGCCTGGTCTACATCTTTGGCTTCGTGCTCAACGTCCTTCCCATCGGTGGCGGCTACGATACGCTGACTGATCTCACCGTTGGTTGGAACATGGATTTTATCCTCAGCGTTATCCAGCACGGCATTCTCCCCGCCATCACGATTGTGATTGGCTCGATTGCTGGCTGGGTGCTTGGTATGCGTAATATGATGCTGACCACGCTCTCCGAAGATTATGTCCTGATGGCTCAGGCCAAAGGTCTCTCCGAACAGCGCGTCATGCTGGCCTACGCCGCTCGCAACGCCATCCTCCCCAGCATTACCGGCTTCGCAATGTCGCTGGGCTTTGTTGTCGGTGGCGCTCTGCTCACCGAGATGGTCTTCTCCTATCCCGGCATTGGCTTTGACCTCTTCAACGCCGTCACCAACCTGGATTATAGCCTCATTCAAGGTACCTTCCTGGTCATCGCCCTTACTATGCTGGCCGCTAACTTCATTGCCGATGTGGTCTACACCTTTCTGGACCCACGTGTACGCCAGGAAAGGGGATAAAACGTGCAAAGAGATACACAACCATCGAACAGCTATCAAACAACGCCTACGCCGAATGTTATCCCTGGCGCAAGTGGCACGCCAATGGCCAATACGCCTGAGCTGCCAATCGCTCCAGGCATCCCGGTTGCTACCGGCACCGTTCAGACAGAAGGCTTTTCGGAGAAGCAAAGCTTCTGGAGCAATTTCACCCACATGCTCTCAGGGAACCCGAAAATGGCGTTTGGTTTCTACATTGTCGGCTTCTTCATCTTAATGGCACTGGTCGGGCCATTCATCACAAAACAGAGTCCGACGACTTTCACCAATGATCTGTTCCAGCCACCCTCGGCTACCCACTGGCTCGGCACCACAGAGAAAGGCGAGGACATCTTTGCCCAGCTGGTCAACGGCGCTCGCATTTCGTTAATCATTAGCTTCGCCGCTGCAACCGGCGCGACCCTGCTCTCCATCTTCTTCGGCCTGACTGCTGGCTACTTTGGGGGAGCTATTGATGATGGTCTCTCCCTGTTGACCAACGTGTTCCTGGTATTGCCAGGGCTGCCACTGGCAGTGGTTATCGCCTCGTTTGCGCCGTTTAAGGGTCCGGCCATGGTCATCTTCGTCCTGCTGATTACCAGTTGGCCCTGGGGCGCACGCGTGCTCCGTTCGCAAACGCTCTCGATGCGTGGCCGCGATTTTGTGGAGGCAGCCCGCAGCGTGGGTGAAAATCCCTGGCGCATCGTCTTCGCGGAAATTTTGCCCAACGAAATTGCAATTGTGGCCTCTGGCTTCGTTGGCACCTTTGTCTATGCCGCCCTCACCGAAGTGGCGCTCGAATTCCTCGGTCTAAGCGATGTCTCGATCCCCAGTTGGGGCGTGATCCTGTTCTGGGCAAAGGCGCAGAACGCACTGCTGACCGGTGGCTGGTGGATGTTTGTTCCGCCCGGTCTCTGCGTCGCCATACTGTGCGCTGGTCTGACCTTTATCAACTACGGCATCGATGAACTGGCAAACCCACGCTTGCGCAAAGATCGCAGCCGCAAAAAAGCAAAGAAGGTTGTGGCATAATGACTCTGAAAAAAGAACAACTGCTGCTCAAGGTGAACTCCCTCAACATCGATTACGAAGCAGCCAATGGCGCGGTTCACGCGGTCAACAATGTCAGCTTCAACCTGCGGCGTGGCGAGATCCTCGGTCTGGCTGGCGAAAGCGGCTGCGGCAAATCGACGCTGGCGTATGGGATCGCACGCCTCCTGCGCCCACCTGCCGTGATTACCAATGGTGAGGTGCTCTATTATCCCTCCGCCGAGCATGACAACGATTACCAGACGGTGCGCAAATCCTCTCTCAGTAAAGTGCGCACAAACGGTCAGAATGGACAGAACGGCAACGCGAGCGACGACGGCATCGATATCCTGAAGTTGTCGCCGGCCCAGCTGCGTGCGTTCCGCTGGAACGAGCTGTCAATCGTCTTCCAGAGCGCGATGAATGCTTTGAATCCGGTCATGACGATCGGCAATCAGATCACCGACGTATTGCAAACACACTGCCCCGACATGAGCCAGGATGCGCGTATCCAGCGAGCCAAAGAGCTGCTACACCTCGTCGGCATCGCACCCGATCGCCTGCGCAGCTATCCTCACGAGTTGAGCGGCGGCATGCGCCAGCGTGCCATTATTGCCATAGCCCTGGCCCTCAAGCCTGAACTGATTATTATGGATGAGCCAACCACCGCGCTCGATGTGGTGGTGCAGCGTGAAATCTTACAATTGATCAGTGAATTATGTAAAGAATTTAATACTTCATTGATCTTTATTACGCATGATCTCTCGCTTCTACTGGAATTGGCCGATACTATTGCGATTATGTATGCCGGGAATATTATTGAGCAGACGACAAGCAGCGAACTCTACAAAAATCCGCGCCATCCCTATAGTCATGGACTGCTGAACTCGTTCCCAACGCTACATGGTCCGCGCCGCAAAATGACCGGTATCCCCGGTACGCCGCCCGACCTGCGCAAAGTACCGACGGGGTGCGCCTTTAACCCGCGCTGCCCACTGGCCTTTGGCCCCTGCACATCCTATGTACCACAATTGACCCCGTTGCCATCGCGCACTGATGGGCAGCAGGTTGCCTGTCATCTCTATGATCGTCGTTTCCGCCCGGAGGGGCCACCTACCCCCAATGAGATGACAGCTCGTTATGAACTACTGGCAGAAGGGAGCCGCGCACGATGAGTACCATGCATTCATCTTTAGGGACGATAGACGGCGCACACAATCAGCAGCCCGTTCTGGAGGGGAGAGATCTGGTCAAGCATTTTCCCTTGCGCCAGTTCAATCCG
>JAICIM010000689.1 GCA_025928885.1 Ktedonobacteraceae bacterium
AAGGAGGAATTATACATGCAGTCTCGTACTCATCGGATGCGCAACATGTTATCTATCTTTCCTGGCCTTTTGTGCGCATTGGCTCTGTTGCTCTCCGCGTGTGGTGGAGGTGGAAACCAGCAGGCGCAGAGTTCCACAACGAAAGCGCCCGACGATCAGCAGATTTTTATTTCGCCTATCAACGGCAAGCCAGATGTGAAAACGCTCGATCCCGCTCTGGCCTATGATATCGTCTCGATCAATAGCGCCCAGATGCTCTTCACCGGGCTGGTGCAGTTCGACGATAATTTGAAGGTGAAGGATCAGCTCGCAGCTTCGCATCAGGTGGCCGCCGATGGCACGACCTGGACCTTTAAGCTGAAAGATAATCTCAAGTTCAGCGATGGTTCGCCCATCACCGCAACCGATGTGGTCTACAGCATCGATCGCGCTTTGCAGCCCGCGACCAAATCTGGCTCGGCCCCCTTTTATCTGAGCTTGATTCAGGACTCGGACAAGCTGAACGCTGGCAAGATCAAAACGATCATCGGCAGCAGCTTGCTCACCCCTGATGACAAGACGGTAGTGATTAAGACCAGCCAGAAATCGGCCTATTTCCTCGATGCGCTGGCCTATGTCAGCTCATATGTCGTCCCGAAAAGCGTACTGGTGAAGTATGGCAACCAGTTTGTGGACCATCTGACCGAGGGGATCGGTGTCTCTGGCCCCTGGATGCTGACCAAGCATGAGCGCGGCAAAGACCTTGAATTTGTGCCGAACCCGAACTACTATGGGGCCAAAGCACAACTGAAAAAAGTCATCATGCCCTTCTATCCACAGGAAGATACCGTCTATAAAGCGTATCAGGCCAATCAGGTCCACTCTGCCAACATTCCCTCGCCTCAACTGGATGCTGCAAAAGGCTTGCCTGATAAGCAGTTTCGTCAATCGCCGCAGCTGTGGGAATACTACTATTCAATGAACATGCTGGTGAAGCCGTTTGACAATACCAAGATCCGTCAGGCGTTCGCGCTGGCGATCAACAAAGATGTTATCGCGCACAACATCTACAAAGATACCGTAATTGCCACCAATCATCTGATTCCCAGTGGTATGCCCGGCTACAACGACAATATCACCGGTCCCCAGGGCGTGAAGGAGACCAGAGGCGATGCGGTTCGGGCTAAGCAGGTCTTTGACGAGGGTATGAAAGAAGAGGGCCTGACGCTTGCAACCCTGCCGAAGATTACGATCACCTATGCCAGTGGTGGCGATACCGATTCGCGTAACGCCATGTCTACGGTGCAGCAGATGTGGAAATCGGTGCTGGGCGTCGATGTGATCGTCAACGACGAGGAATCTTCCAAGTACTTCGATGATGTCTCCAATACCGCTGGCAATGCTAAAGGGTTACAGATGTGGCTCTGGGACTGGATCGGCGATTATCCCGATCCCCAGGACTGGACCACGTTGCTTTATAGCAAGGGCGCGGCCAAGAACAATATGAACTATGGCCAGAACGGTTCGAAGGATGCTGGCGAGCAGCAGGCCGTGCAGCAATTGCTGGCCCAGGCCGACACCAATCCGAACCCTGATGAGCGTTTGCAACAGTACAATCAGGCGGAACAGAAACTGCTCAATGACGTGGTGGTGATCCCGATGTATCAGGAGACTAGCACCTATGTCTTGAAGCCCTGCGTTGTGGGTGTGGTGGACAATGCTCAGCAATTCACGCCGCCCGATGATTGGGGCAACATCTACATCTCAACGGCGAACAACTGCGCGGATGTCAACAAATATAAATAGAGGATAGCTCACGAAAGAAGGTGTAGCGCTCTGCTGCGCCTTCTTTTTGTTTGTGGGAAAGAGCATGCCTCCTGTAGCTATGCGGGGTTTGCGTCTTCACATGGGACTCTGTGTGGACAGGGATGCGCACAGGAGGCATACTCTTATCTTTATATGATTTGTCCCCACAGCCTCAATATTTCCTCAAGCAACGGGACTAATGGTTCCAAACAGGTCGGAGATTGTCCACTTTTCATGATACATTGAAAGCAATATGGACAAACCGGAGGACGCGAACTGATGCTGACCCTTTCGCACGCCGAAGCACGCCGCTTTCTGGCGACCTATCACTTTACACGAACTGATGTGCCTGGCGTCTTTGAGCGCCTGGGGACGGTACAATATGACCCGCTCAACCCGGTGGGGCGCAACCCCGATCTCGTCTTGCAGGCGCGGGTGCCGGACTATCAGGTCGATGACTGGCAAAAGGCCGCCTACACCGATCGGATCGTATATGACGCCTGGGATAAACAGGCATGTTTAGTTCCGGTGGGCGACTGGCCTCTGCGTGCAGCTATCCGCGCCATGTATCGCCCCTATCATGATCGCGAGATTATGGAGACTGCGCCCGATGCTGCCGCGAAGATCCTGGCTGCCATCGATGCACAGGGGCCGATGTCGTCATTAGAGTTTGAAGACCGTGAGCGCTACGGCGAAAAAGGCTCGTGGTATGGACAGACACGCACCAAGCGGCTCCTGCGTGCTATGTGGGTCTGTGGCGAGCTGGTCACGCACCACCGCAAAAATGGTCGCCATTATTATGATCGGCCCGAACGCGTCATCCCAACGCAGCACTACGGCATTCCATTTTTAGACGATGAGGAGGCATATCATCGCTGGATTATTGCCCGCCGCTTTCAGGCCGTTGGGCTGCTGCGACCACAGGCCGAAGCAGCCATCTGGAGTGCCTGCGGCGATAGCGCCGCTCGTAAACGTGCCATTGCGCAGCTTGTAGAAGAAGGTATGCTCACGCCCGTTACCGTTGGTGAGCGCAAATGGACCTACTATATGCCTACCAGTCTGCTGCCTTTGCTCGATGCGCCTCCCTTAGAGCCGCGTGCAATCTTTCTGGCCCCCCTTGATAGCTTTTTATGGGATCGCAAGGGAGTGCAGCAGCTCTTCGACTTCGATTATACCTGGGAAGTCTACAAGCCAGCTCCCCAGCGTCGTTGGGGCTATTATGTCCTGCCGGTTCTCTATGGGGACCGCTTCGTTGCACGCCTCGATTCCCGCCTGGAAAATGGGATCTGGACGATTGCCCGCTGGTGGTGGGAGCCAGAGGTGATGCCCACTGTCGATCTGCTGGACGCGTTGCGGGTTGCTGCTAGCAATTTCGTTCGCTACCTGCGTGCCACTAGCGTACGTGTTGAAGCAGGCGTCGCGCAAGAAGTTCGTCAGGCCATGACCGACGAGTAGCCTCGCTTAAGTCAAGGCTACTCGTCGTGCCATCTCGTTGCTCACTTTGCCGTGGGCGTTACGAGGGCGTTAATCTGCTCCTGGGTCAACGGGGTCCACGGAGAGCTATCGGGGTTTGATGTTGCGGCGGCTGGACTCTGGCCCGTATTCCACCATTTCGCCTGATAGGGGACACCATTGAAGAGAACACGATCGCTGGTATTGTAGGTGACCGTGCC
>JAICIM010000224.1 GCA_025928885.1 Ktedonobacteraceae bacterium
GGGGTGTGTGTCTTTTCTGTGGCGTGCGTGGTGGGGGGTGTGCCCGGCGGGGGGGGGGCTTTTTATATCCCCCCCCCCCCCCCCCTCCCCCTCTTCGGGCTGGGGGGGGCGCCGTCCGCCCCCCCACCCACACCCCCCCCCCCCCCCCCCCCCCCCCCCCCCCCGCGGCTACGAACCTCCTTCCCGTTCTTCATTATTCATCGCTCTTCTTTAGTAGAGCCAGACGGGTCTCCTATTCATAACCCTCTTTCGCGAACCGATCGCCCGCGCGTTTCAGTGGTAGGAGTAGCTTCTCGCACAGATTCGCCATGCGTTTCCGTCCCACCAACCGAATGAAGATGCCTGGCCTCCAGTACCTTCGCAATGGTAAAATCGTAGATAAAAGCCCCGACAACGCCTCCCAGCAGCGGCGCAACGATGGGAATCCAGGTATAAGCCGTCAAGCTGGCACCACCGCTAACAATAGCAAGCCAGAGGCGCGGACCAAAATCACGAGCCGGGTTGATCGCATATCCGGTGTTCAGACCGAAGGAGGCACCAATTGCCATAATCAACAAGCCGATAATAAACGGGTTGAGGTTGGCCTGGACCGGCTGATTACGAGCATCGACAAGCGCAAAGATCAGCCCGGTCAGCAGAGCAGTGCCGATAAACTCATCCCCAAAAGCGCCGAACGTCCCGACAAATGACTTGGGGCTGGTATAAAACACATAGCCAACTGCGTCGGCCACATTTTTCTTCCCGGCTGCGGCATGCACGACCGCGTTGTCAATGGCTCCTTTATACACAAAGTACAGGATCGCCGCCGCGACAAAGGCCCCCAACACCTGAGCAACGATGTAAGGGATCACTTTACTCCAGGGAAATTTTCCCCGTGCGGCAAAAGCGAGCGTGACGGCAGGATTAATATGCGCTCCACTGATCGCTCCCGCCACATAAATGCCCAGCATGACCGCCAATCCCCATCCTAGCACAATGATCATCCAGTTTTTCGCAAAAGGGACGGGATCAATCCCGGTGAAGAGGCCAAAGGTGGCGACACAACCATCACCAAAGAGGATCAGCACCAGCGTGCCTAAAAATTCTGCAATACACTCTCCCCAAACGCCTGCAAGGCCGGAAGGCTTCTCTAAAGCTGGATTTTCCATAATGTTTGCTCCATTTCAGTATCCGTAGACACGAGCCGGGCAGATAGATGATTTGCCCGGCACACAAACATACAAGCATGCTGAGATGACAGACACTGCTGATCTAGCAGCAGATAGATAGCCTGCTCACGATTGCGCCCAATGCAGAGAGCGCTCAACGGCTCGCTTCCAACCCGCATAGAGCTGCTCGCGCTGATCTTGCTTCATTTGTGGCTCAAACGTCCGATCAACCTGCCAGTGTTCGGAAAGTTCTTGCTGGCTGCTCCAGAAGCCCGTCGCTAACCCGGCGAGATAGGCGGCTCCCAGCGCCGTCGTCTCAGCCACTTTTGGCCGCTGCACCGGCACGCCCAGAATATCGGCCTGGAATTGCATCAACAGGTTGTTGACAACCGCGCCACCATCGACGCGCAAGGCTTTGAGATGCACACCGCTATCTGCCGCCATCGCCTCCAGCACATCGCGCGTTTGATAACACATCGATTCAAGCGTTGCCCTCGCCACATGGCTGATGCTGGAGCCGCGCGTCAGGCCAATGATTGTGCCTCGTGCATAGGGGTCCCAATATGGTGCGCCCAATCCAACAAACGCGGGGACAAGATAGACGCCACCGTTATCGGGAACCAGGTTCGCCAGCGCTTCAACTTCAACGCTCGTTTTGATCGCCTTCAAGCCATCACGCAACCACTGTACAGCCGCCCCGGTAATAAAGATGCTGCCTTCAAGCGCATAAGTGATTTGCGGGTGCGCGGGATCGCCCAACCCCCAGGCGATCGTGGTCAGCAATCCATTCTGCGAAGGCACCCCCTTCTCGCCGGTGTTCATCAGCATGAAGCTACCCGTACCATAGGTGTTCTTCGCCATACCGACCTCATAGCAGGTCTGCCCAAATGTTGCTGCCTGCTGATCGCCCGCTGCACCGGCGATAGGAATAGCGGCCCCAAAAAACTCCGGGTCCGCCTCGCCATAAATGCCGCTCGACGGCATCACAGTCGGCAACATCGAGCGGGGAATGCCAAGCTCTTTGAGAATAACGTCGTCCCACTGGCGCGTGTAGATGTTGAAGAGCAGCGTGCGCGAGGCGTTAGAATAGTCGGTAACATAGACGCGCCCCTTCGTCAAACGCCAGATAAGGAAGGTGTCGATGTTGCCAAAGAGCAGTTCGCCGCGTTCAGCTCTGGCGCGTGCATCCGGGACGTTATCGAGAATCCATTTGACCTTCGTTCCCGAGAAATAGGCATCGGTCACCAGCCCTGTACGCTCGCGGATCTCCTGATCAAATCCCTTCGCTATCAGCTCGTCACAGATTGGAACGGTCAAGCGGCTCTGCCAGACGATAGCATTATAAACCGGCTTGCCGGTTGCTTTCTCCCAGACCACCGCCGTCTCGCGCTGATTGGTGATACCGATGGCAGCGATATCCGAGGGCTGCACATTCCCATTTTTCAATACCTGCTGGGCGACGGAGAGCTGACTGGACCAGATGGCCTCTGGATCATGCTCGACGTAGCCCGGTTGTGGATAGATCTGAGGGAATTCTTGTTGAGCGACCTGCACAATGGAGCCATTGTGGTCAAAGAGAATTGCACGCGAGCTGGTGGTCCCCTGATCGAGGCTGAGGACGAAACGTGCCATGAGAACCTCCTTCTTTGAAGCTAGAGCCACTCCATTATGGCTCAACTATTTCTAGCCACGACAAACAACCTACAAATCACAACATCGTAACAATGCTAGAGGTATTTCAATTTTTGATTGCAGGCGTATTATATCATTTTGGAAAACTGGACAATAATCATCAGCTTAGTATTGCACTAAATTTTCTAGAGCTTTTATATGTAATTTTGAATCAAATATCTTTTTTGAAGAAATATAACACCCATCTCTTGCTAAAACGTTCCAGTTCTATTACAATAAAGACGAGGCCCATCTTTGGAAGACACCGTTTTACAATGAAGTAACATTCCCAAAGAGGACGGCAGAGGGACTCCATAAGGCATTTCACGTTTCGCTGTGAAACGTGATTTTTCCTTTTTAGGCAGGTCTACAGGAGGTTTGCGCATATGCTTCAGCACCCACAGACTGAAAGATCAATATATTGGTATGCATATATTGATCGCTATTATAAAGCATTGCTCAATAGGCTCTGTTCCATGAACTTGCTTCAGAGAATTATACATATACTTTCCAGAAGAAATCAACAAGACGAGGAGCAAGCGAGTTCTGGAGATCAAAATCAAACCAACCTTCGTCCACCAAAGAAGTCGAAAACTGGCATAAAGACGAAAACCAAAGGGGGGAGTTAAAAGCACCTCGTTACAATACAGGCGTTCCCGGTACACATTATTCATCGCCATTTAACGTCCGTAAAACCAGAGTATGTTTTCTCTTGAGGGAGTTGGCTGCACGTTGCAGTGTGGTCGCTTCCTCTGTTCTGTTTAAGCGCTTCAAAAGCTGAACATAACGTTCCATGATAAAAGCTCGATCAAGGTCTCTCTGCCCAGCAGCTTGTTGGTAAACATTCAGAGCTTGCCGGAATAGCTGTTCTGCTTCCTCATAACGCTCCTGCCGCACAAACCCTTCCGCCAGCAATCCCTTCGTCTCGGCGGTATCGAGATGCTCAAGGCCCAACACCTGAATGCGAATGGCAAGCGCTTGCTCTAGAAACGAGACGGCATCAGCATTCCGCTCCTGTAACAAATACACGCGTCCCAACCCATTGAACGCCCTTGCCATCTCGGGGTGTTCGTTCCCTAACATCCGTTCATTGATAACAAGAGCCTTTCGCCAGTACATCTCCGCTTGTTGATAGTTTTTCTGAAGACGTGCTAGCGAGGCGAGGCAGGTATAGATCAGAGCTACTTCTGGATGCTCTGCGGAAAACGTCTCTATGTAGACAACCAGCGCACGTTGATAATAATCTTCAGCCTTCCGATACTTCTTCTGGAGCACCAGAATGCCCGCCAGGTTGCTCATGCTCTGGGCCGTCCGATAATCCTTCTCCCCACAACTCTTTTCCCGAATCGCTAACGCACGCCGATACATACTTTTCGCCTGCCGATAGTTTCCCTGCTCCTCATACGCTATGCCTAAATTATTACAAATAGTAGCTATATCTGGGTGATCCGCCACTAATATACTTTCTTCAATAGCCAGAATACGCAAATACAATTCTTCAGCTTCTCTATACTTTCCCTGATCATCACACAATACCGCCAGGTTGTTGAGCGTAGCGGCGACCTCAAGAAGATTAACATCTACAGCAGCCTCATAAACAGAGAGCGCACGTTGATAGTATGTTTCGGCCTGCTGCCATTTTCCCTGAGTGCTATATAATAATCCCAGATTGTTGAAGGCAGGGACTGTATCCAGGTGATTCGCCGCTAGCACCTGCTCTTGTATCTCAATAACCCGCTGAAAGACCTCTTCCGCCAGCGAATACGTTCCCTGCTCACTATAGACCAGTCCCAGCATATTGAGAATTTCAGCAATTTTTGGTGGATTGCTCTCCTTCTGCTGCTCATACAAGTGTAATGCACGGGTGAGGGAGCGTGCAGCCTCGCTGAACATTGCCCGCTGGTAATAATAGTCGCCGAGCCTCCATAACAGGGCCGCAGCTTCGTCCTGGTCGAAGTGAAATCGCTCGATCAACTCTACGCATTTCTGTGCCTGGGGTAGATACGTATGGCATATCTGCCAATTACTGAACTCTGCTTCAGGGAAAATAGAGTTGACCAGGCGTACCGCTTGATAAGCCCAATACCGTCTCAATTCCTCCGTAAGCTGCTCTATTACTACTTCCTGCACGATCCGATGCATACTCAACAGCGTTGAACTACTACAACGATGCACCAGCGAGTAGTCAAAAAGCGCTGAGAATGGGGCATCCCAGTCGGCAGCACCGCTGGCATACTTTTGCAATGCCCCCTCAAAGACGCCAGCACCCTGTTCAAACATTTCCCCTGGAATCGCGTCTGGATGCAGAAAAGCGAAGAGCCGCAGCAGTTCAATGGCATCAGGACTGCATTGAGCCACCTGGGTAAACGCCATCGAGAGCGTGACCATAATTGACTCTGGATGATCCTCAGAGAACTTCCCCCGCTGACTCAACAGGTTCGCCCTCTCTCGCTCATACACAGTGAGGTATCTGGCAAGGTCACAGAGCGGCGTCTCCTCGATATATGCTCCAGCCTGATCGAGTACCAGCGGCAATCCCCCCAACCTCTCTGCAACAGACGTAGCATTGGCACAATTCTCTGCGGATGCTGTATCAAGCTGGGCTTGCTCCTCGATGATCCCTATACGGCGCAACAGGAATAATGCACCCTGTTGGGTATCCATCGGCCTGACATGAAAAACATGGGCAAACGTTCCAGTGGTCTGATACAGCACCGTCAAAAGAACATGTCCGCCCTGATTGGGAACAAGCTGCTTGATCAAACTTAGATCATCCAGGTTATCCAGAATGAGTAACCAGCGCTCTTGAGAGTGCAACCAACGCTTGATTGCTTGTATCTGCTTTTGCTCATCTACTGGCTCTTCCACGACTAGAGAGAGCTGATCAATCAGCACGTGCAATGCCGCACTGATGCCGCGCGAGGAGGCATTGAGCCACAAAACAACCTGATACTTCTGCTTATAATAACAACGACGAGCATATTCAACGGCAAGCTGTGTCTTGCCAACTCCACCCAACCCACTTAATGCCTGAATACGCGTCTCCTGGAAAGGCTGGGGAGAAGCAAAGAAATAGGTGTATAACGCGCTCAAATCAGTATCTCGACCTGTAAAAAACTGATTTCGTCGGTATGGAACCGTATAGAGGGGAGAGTTTTCAGGATCGGTACGCGCATGAGTGCTCCTGCGTGCTCTCATTTCTTCGATCGCCTTCCAGATCCCATTGACCACATCTCCCATCGCGGCGTCGATCCTGGACCACTCGCTGATAGGCTTCCCACTTTGCGGCAGGGTACGATATGGTTCAAGCGGCGATCCCTCCAATTCAAAGGGACGTAACTTCACCGGGATTAAACGGACCACCCCTGTCTTGCTCAACTCTAAAGCACGTTTCAGTTCTATCTCGTAACAACAGGCCGACGCAAAAAATTCTGCACTTACCATCAACACAATAATATCTGCTTTGTTAATATAATTTTCTATATATGTCATCAACGTTTCCCCCGCTCCACTTCCACTATCATACACGTCTTCGATAAAACCTTGCTTCTTCCAGGCTTGCAAATAAGAACACAGCTTATCAAAGAGTTTTTTGTCTCTTCGGTCAGATAGCACATATGAACAAAAAATGCAAATAGCATGTGGAAAAGCCATACTCAACCTTCCCCTGATATCTGTTCAGCCTGACATTTAAAGATCACATTCTGCTACCATACAAGAAAAACTCTCCTACCTTCAATATACGTGTATGCTATCAATCAAGAAGTAGTATGTAGTAGTTTCCCCTCACTAAAGCATATTACTATAAATCATCCTTCTTCTCACCAATAAATTACCTTACACAACTCACGCATCTAATAAAGAGACGCAAAGAGGACAAGAAATTAAAAAATGCTATGAGCATTACAGTACCAGTTGACAGAAGAATAACGTTTCAAAATACTGGTAATGTGTCAAGCATGTAAACCAGTAGCCAATACATCGTTCATGCAACGATACCACCTACCCTCTTCACCACATCTTCAAGTGAGGCTCTCCGCCCTGCATCTCTGGCCTGGACGCATCTCTGCTCCTCTGAAAGAACCTGCACTTTTTCTTCCACACGGGTATATTCAGCATATCGTGCTAGATACAGGCTATTGCGCAATTTTGACCCGACCTCACCCTCTATAAATCCAAAGAGATAAGCTGCATCCTCCATGTCTCCCTGAGCTAGCAAGCAGTGAATCAGGCCAATCAGACATCTTGCCCGATTCCTCTTATCTCCCGCCACACCATCACGCATCAATACATCTCGATACAAAGCAATGGCCCGCACCGTATTACCATCCTGCCGCTTTGCGTCGCCCAGAATATTCATGGCAGTCATGATGCCTGAGCTATCCTGCTGCTGGTAGAGCGGCTCCAGATTTTCTGCCACCATTTGTACCGCCTGTGCGGCATCGCCTCGCGCAAGGATACAATCGGCAACACTCAGCGCCCGGCTGGCAATTGTCGATGTATCGCCCAGTTCGCGGGCCATTACTATACGCTGCTCAAAGCGCTGTCTCGCCTGCTCATAGTTGCCCTCAAAGAAAGCAATATCCCCTAAAGCATCCAGCGCCAGAGCAATTAATGGGCTGGTCCCCAGTTGCAGAGCCAGATCATAGCTTTCCTGCGCCATCTCCTGCGCCTGCCGCATGTTCCCTTCGGCAATCTCCAGTTCGACCAGCGTGGTAAGAAAACGAGCAATGCTTTCGTGATCGTCTAATTGCCGGGCCAGCGCAAGGCTCTCCCCCAGCACAGAACGCGCTTCATCAATCTTCCCCTCCTGACGATAGAGAAACCTCCCCAGGCTCTCCAGCGCATTGGCCAGCGCCCAGTGATCGGCACATTGTCGAGCGACCTGCACGCTCTCTCTGAAAAGCCGGGCCGCCGCCGCTATCTCATTTTGCCGATACAGCACACGGGCCAATCCGCTTAATGCTCCCACCAGATTTTTCTTGTCGCCGCTCGCTCGCGATTCCCTGACGCTCTCCTCCTGGAGAGCACGCGCAGCTGGCAGATCTCTCAGACGATAGGCGAGATGCCCGGCACGGCGCAACACCTGGGCGCGGATTGCTCGCAGCTCCGGTTTTTGTGGTAGGGCCAGCACCGCCTTCAGCCAGCGCTGCTCTTCGCTCCAATAGCCACGCAGCCCACAAAACTTGCCAAAAGCCTCACAGAAACGCAAAGCCAGCCCCGTCTCCCTGGCTTCAATACACCAGCCCAGCGCGGCACGCAAATCGCCGATTTCTTGCTCCAGCCGCTGCAACCACATGGCCTGTTGTGGCCCCTTCAACAACGGTGCCGCCAGCTCCACTTCGGCCAGAAAGTAGAGCGCGTACGCCCGTTTGCTCTCTTCCAGTTCGTGGCAGGTCTGTAAACAATGCAGGCCAAACTCTCTAATCATATCGAGCATGAGCAAGCGAACATCTTCGCCCTCCTGCTCACTCTGCTGTAGCAGGCTTTTATTCAAAAGGGAGCGCACCCCCTCCAGAATTTCTCCACCCTTTCCCGCCCACTGTTCAACGGCACTGAAAAATGCCTCGATGGTATCCAATGTAGCGCCACCGACAAACACGGCCAGGTGCCGAAACAGCCACTTCTCCTGCGCATCGAGCAGATCATAGCTCCATTTAATGGTCTGATAGAGCGTGCGATGGCGCTCATCGCTCAAATGCAGATCGCTCTTCAAGAGATGCAATCTTTGGGGAAAACGGGCCAGGAGCACCTGGGGCGAGAGCAGCTTCATCATGCGTGCCGCCAGCTCAATAGCCAGCGGGAGGCCATCCAGGCGCACGCACAGTTCAGCAATCGCCGCCGCATTGTTATGCGTAATCTTGAAGTTTGCTCGTTGCACCTGTATACGCTGCACAAACAGAGCAATCGAGGCGAAGTTCATCAGCTCGACTGGCGCTGGCAACCGTTGCAAATCTGGCACCTCCAGCGGCGCAAGATTATATTCGCGCTCCGCCGCGAGATGGAGCGCCTCACGACTCGTCACCAGCATCTTCACCTCTGGACACGCCCGCAGCAGTTCTTCGAGCAGAGGAGCAGCCATCATCACATGCTCAAAGTTATCGATGACGAGCAACACATATTTTCCCTGCAACACGTCTTTGATCTGCTCCCCGGGTTCTACTCCCTCAATCATCTGAATGCCAAGTGCATCAGCAATAGCAGGAAGGACCAACTCCGCATCACGTAACGCGGCCAACGAGACAAAGCAAACGCCATCGGTAAAGTGGTCGCCCATCTTGAGCGCTACCTGCGTCGCCAGGCTCGTCTTGCCGATTCCTCCGGTTCCTAAGAGCGTCAACAGGTACACATCTGAACGCTTGAGCAGCTCACCTATCTCGATCAGTTCGCGCTCACGTCCCACAAACGAGGTGAACGGCGTGGGAGGCGGAGTGAATGCAGAGGCGCTTCCACCCGAAGATGCTACAGCCGGCTCGCTCTCTCCAACAAGCGCCGGGGCGGCTTCATCTTTGTGAGATTGAAGGAGATTCAACTCTTCCAGGCTTTTACCAAAAATACTGCTGAGTTTTTGGCGATAATGAGGGCTGGGAAAAAAATCACCACGCTCCCACCGACCAACTGTTCGTGAGTCGGGAAGCTCAATGCGATCGGCAACATCTTTATAGGTCCAGCCACGTCGTTCCCGTTCCTTACGCAACTGGAGATTAGGAATATGTTGTTTTCCGGTTATGTTGTTTGCACCCATGCTCTGATTGGAGAATATATTACATCCTATTATTGCTGTTGATAAGTATAATCGATTTTTCAGCATTCTACCAGACTTGCAGGCGTGAATCTTGCCCCCCTATTTGCCCACTTCCCGCCCACTATTTACCATCGTAGAAAACGTCCCCATCACTTACTCTTTGAATGTGCAGAAGAATCCTTCACACAGCTATATGTATTGGCACGAGTCGCTTTTCTGTACTCGTGATGGATAGA
>JAICIM010000280.1 GCA_025928885.1 Ktedonobacteraceae bacterium
AAAGGGGAGCGCCACCTTTGAGAACCAGATTAATGGCAAGATCTTCGCTGGCTATAGCGTGGACGTAGGTTGCTGCCAGAGGATTTGCAGTGCCGGGAGGCGTCCAATGGGCTTGCTCGTTTGTAACGTCTTCCATTGTTGTCTCTAGAAGCCCGTGTGCCTGTTGTATCTGTTCGCGGAGGAATTTTGTGATACTCATAGAAAAAGAACCTTTCTTGCTAGCGAACCTTTGCATCGTCTAGAACCTCTCGATTACGGGTTCGCGTTCATTCGATGTTCTCATCATAGGCGTAAGGCGGTGCCATTACTATGAAAAGTGCTGCCAAACACTGCCAGTTTTGCCATTTTCGGGGAAGCTACAGCGACATCTGTTGTTGAGGCGAGTTGTGATAGCATACAATAGTGGTATATCGTGATGTTATTGATTGGAGGTTGTACGATGGCGCAGAGCAAACCGACACCATACGCTGATGTCAATAGTGTACTGGCAGAGCTGCTGGCAGGGATGCAGGCGCTGCTCGGCGCGAAGCTGGTGGCGCTCTATCTCTATGGTTCGCTTGTGACTGGCGATTTTGACCATGAGGTGAGCGATATCGATTTGCTGGCGGCTACAGCATCCGATATTGACGATGATGAATTTGTAGCCTTGCAGACGATGCATCACGATTTTGCGGTCAACCACAGGGAGTGGGATGATCGTATTGAGGTCGCGTATCTCTCGATCGAGGCGTTAAAGACGTTTCGTACTCAGGTGAGCCAGATAGCAGTGATCAGTCCTGGTGAACCGTTCCACCTCAAGGAGGCTGGCAAAGATTGGTTGATGAACTGGTATGTGGTGCGCGAGAAGGGTGCTGTCCTCTTTGGCCCCTCAACTCATGAGTTGATTGAGCCTATTACAACGAAGGAATTGCTGCATGCTGTCCGTGAGCATGCAATAGCGTGGCGCGAGTGGGTGCAACGTGCGCGTACCCGGAAAGCGCAGGCATATGCGATCCTGACGGCCTGTAGAGCGCTTTACACGCTGAGTAATGGTGAGAGCACGTCTAAGAGGCAGGCGGCAGAGTGGGCGGCAAAGGCATTGCCCGAATGGTCTGCCCTCATTCAATCCGCGCTTCTCTGGCGTGCAGCCCTGCATGACGAGCATGTCGATCACACTGCAACGCTTCCAGAAACCCAACGCTTCGTCCACGCCGTCCTCGATCTCTGTGAAAACACTCCCTGAACTGCTATGCTTGTTCCCCTTCTATAAAGGTTTTCATTTAATAAGACGCCTCACTAATTAGATTTACGTCTAATAATATGCTTTGTACCAATATTTTTTTTGAGAAAATATTTATAATTTTGCATGTAATAGGCGATATAGTATGGAAATAGAAATATCCAAAGAAATATGAATTTATTATCATTAACGAATAGTAATCTAAAATTATGTATTTAAATTATATTTTGGTATAATGGGATGTGGAAGTGATAAACGGTTTTTATTGCTGGCTTGATAGGTAAAATAACTTTGGATTAACCAGGAAATTCCAAAATTTAGGGGAGCGTAGTAGGGAGATAGATAGATGTTGAATAAACCAAAGAATACCTCGAAGAAAGGCGAAATCACAGAGAGCATCGTTCTGGCAAAGTTAGTGCAGCTAGGATATGAATGTCTTATTCCCTGGGGACATGATCATCGTTATGATATTGCAATTGATGATGGCGGGAAACTTGTACGTATTCAGTGTAAAACTGCACGCTATCTTGAAGAGTCAGGATGCCTTGAGTTTAATGCGGCTATTACCTATGCCAGAGTAGGTGGAAAACCACATACCAGGAAGGGATATAAGGGAGAGGCCGATTACTTTGGCGTGTACTCTCCTGATATAGAAAAGGTCTATTTAGTACCTGTGGATGATGTGCCTGGTTCGGTGGTAAAGCTGCGACTGCATGAGGCAAAGAATAATCAGCAAAAAGGCATTCGTTGGGCAGAAGACTTTGAAATATAAGAGTTTGAATAGCAAGAGGTGAGGTGTATGGCATTTGAAAGCGATGAAGCGCGTAGGGTGTATTTTCGAGAATATAATAAAGGTTGGTATCGACGGCATAGAGAGCGTTTGCTAGAAGAGCGTAAACAGCATAATCAGGAATTAAGGCAATGGCTTCGGCAATATAAAAGCAAACTGCGGTGTATAAAATGTGGTGAGAGCCATCCTGCATGCCTCCAGTTTCATCATCGCGATAGAGACGAGAAAAGTTTTGGTATTGGTAGCTTTATCGGAAGAACTCATTTATCCATTACGAGGCTAAAAAAAGAGATTGATAAATGTGATGTGCTTTGCGGTAACTGTCATGCAATCCTTCATTGGAGAGAAACGCACAGTGATGATGGTTAAAGAGAAATAATGATCCTGGTAAAAGAGGAGTAAATAAGAAGATATGCCATATAAAGATAGAGATAGGGCAAAGGAATATCGTCAGCAATATCATAAAGAATGGTATCCACAACATAAAGAAGAGGTAATAGAGAGAAAGAAGCGGCGTCAGAAAGAAATACATGATTGGTATAGAGAATATAAGAGTACATTGTGTTGTATAAAATGTGGGGAGACTCATCCAGCATGTCTTCAATTTCATCACAGAGATAGAACTGAGAAGAAATTTGCTCTTGGTGAGGTTGGTAGCAGAGCCAGCAGTATTAAGTCTCTTATGCAAGAAATCAGTAAGTGTGAGGTGTTATGTGTAAATTGTCATGCCAAACATCATTGGAAAGAAAACCATACAGAGGATTGTTGGGAGAGTATATTTTTAGAAGAGGAATAAAAGAAGCCGGTAATCAGATTTGAACTGATGACCTGCGCATTACGAGGGCGCCGCTCTACCCCTGAGCTATACCGGCTTGTTTTGTGGCTATCACCACATCCCTTAACGACTACGATTATACTTGTTGCGTTGCTTTCTGTCAAGCACTTTTTGTTGGATTTGTTCAGGGGCGATGAAGTGAAGGAGAGAAGGAGCCTGTTATGGGTAGTGGAGAGAAGCGGAGGGGTAATCTCGACAAGGGTGCCATGATATGGTAATATAGGGGACAATATTCTGTGTTTGTCTAGTTGGGAGACCCCTACGCATGCGTGTCCTGTTGCTGGCAACGACGAATCCTCATAAAGTGGATGAGTATCGCGCCATTCTTTCTAACCTTCCCTTTACGTTACTTTCCCTGAACGATATCCAACTAGACATGGATGTGGAAGAGACGGGAACCACTTTTCGCGAAAATGCTGAACTGAAAGCCAGAGCTTATGCTCAAGCTTCCGGGATGCTTTCTCTTGCTGACGACTCCGGCTTAGAAATCGATGCGCTTGATGGCGCTCCTGGCGTATATTCCGCGCGTTTCGCTGGCGTGGATGCCACCTATGAGGAGCGCTTTGATATATTGCTCACGCAACTGCGAGACGTGCCTGTGGAGCGACGTACTGCCCGCTTCCGGTGTGTCATTTCCCTGGCGGAACCTTCCGGGTATTTGCGTAGTGTGGATGGGACTATTGAAGGCGTGATCGCGGATGCTCCACGCGGGAAAAATGGCTTCGGCTATGACCCTATTTTTCTGGTACCAGCTCTGGGAAAAACCACCGCCGAGCTAACTCCAGAACACAAAAATAAGATCAGCCATCGTGGGCGTGCTGCACAACTGGCCCGTGAGCTGCTTGAACACTGGCCTCCTTCTGCTTCTCCACAATGAAACACACCTACTATTGATCTCAGAAGATACGTCAGTGAAAGCGCGAGCAACCACGAGAGACATGAGGAACAGGTAAGTTTATGGCAAGAAAGGCGACCATCCGTGTAGCCCTTGACCTGGAAACGACAGGTTTACACGTCGAACAAGATGCTATTCTTGAAGTTGCAGCCATCAAATTTCAGGATACCCAGGTTATTGACAGGTTCGAGACCTTTATCTCCCCCGGTCGTTCAATCCCCTATCGCGTACAGCGGCTTACCGGCATCAAACCAGAACAATTGGTCGGCGCACCCACCTTTGATACCATTGCGAGACGCTTGCAGGCTTTTTTGAGCGATCATCCCATTGTCGGTCACAGCATCCCGTTTGATGTTGGCTTCCTGCGCCGCTGGGGGCTTGCTCGAACCAATCCGCTCGTTGATACTTTTGAACTGGCAACCGTCATGCTCCCCTCGTTGACGAGCTATAATCTCGGGCAGGTGGCCGAGTCTCTGGGCATTCAGGTTCCTCTCGATAGACATCGCGCTATGGTCGATACCGTGCTGGCGATGGAGGTCTTCCTGGCCCTGCACCAACGTTTGCAATCGGTTGACCTTGCCCTCCTCAAAGATCTGGCAAGCCTGGACGCACCACGTAACTGGCCGCTCCTGCATTTCTTTCGTCAGGAATTGCGCGATCGTCAGGAAAGCGATGGCGTGCGCGGAGGGCTGGTGCGCGGGAGCCTGGGAGATCGTTTTGCCGCCCAGCTAGGTATGGACCCACGCGTTCTCTCGTTCGCCGTTGCCCACCAGAGCGACGCGCAACCTGATACTCAGCTCTCCAGTACCGTCGTGAATACATCTGTGATTGAGGCCGTTGAGCAGATGAAGGGCGAGATTGAAGCTCTTCCAGAACACGCTGAGCAACCCATTTCTCCAGGTTATCCGACGACCGAGGCCGCTATTCGCGAAGCTCTGCAACAGCTTGAGCCGCTTTTAGTCGAGGTCACCGTTGGCAACAATGATTATAGCTCTGTTCTTCTACCTATCTTAGATTGGATCGTTAACAATGGTACGCAACCGTCTGCCCGGCTGCTCATCGCCTGTCCCAGCCAGCAGATCGCTCGTCGCTTCATTGACACGGTGCTGCCCCGCTTGCAGGCGCTGCTCAAAAGCCAGCTCCAGGTTGCCTATTTAGCCGAAAAAGGTGGCTATCTCTGCACCCATCGTTGGTTCGGGGCCGCCTTACGACGCACAAGCGGCGAATTGACCGCCGAACAGGCTCGTGGACTTGCCAAGCTCGGACTATGGGCGCAGCGCACTCTGACGGGCGAACGGAGCGAGCTAACCATGTTGCCGCAGGAAATAACGGCCTGGGAACGCATCTCCTCTGGCATCGAACACATCCCATCGGCTGAGAAGCGCTCCGGCACCATCTATCAGCGCTGCACTTATCGCCGTAAAGGGTATTGTTTTGTCAGCCTTGCCGAAGAGCGCGTCAACGCCGCAAACATCGTCGTCACCACGCACGCCGGCCTCTTCGATGACCTCTCTCAGCCCCATTCGCTGCTCTCGTCCATCCCCTATCGCGTGATCCTTGATGCTGATCTGTTGGAAGAGGAGAACGCCCGCTGGAGCAGCACTGAACTGGATCAGGTGCGCCTCTTGAGAATGCTCAATACCGTCGGGACAGAGCTACCGGATGGTCGCTATCAGGGATTATTAGCGCTGGCGGCTCCCTTGCTGCGCGAACATGGTCCAGGGGGCCTCTCAACCACTCCAACCATAGCGAAGGCTGAACTGGATGCCAGGATGCTGACCTGGTTCCAGACCTTGCGACAGGCCAGATCAGCCGTAGAGCGCCTGTTCAGTAGTTTCACACATTTAATGGAAGAGTTTGCGCAACAGGGATCGCATGGTGGACGCGAGAAGGGCGGCAAAGGAGGTGGGCGCGGTGGTGAGCGTATGGATCAGCAGCCGCTCCGCTTCACCAGCAATATTCGTCAGCTGGGAGCGTGGATGGAGGTCGAGCGAGCCTGGCAGCAGGTAGCTCAGCGTTTGCAGGCCGTGGTTGATCTGGCTCATGAGGCCGAGAAGATCATTCTTACCACACAGCGTAGCCGCCATAGGCTCGATATTGGCAGTGGCGAAGATAGCACCGTTGCCTCTGAACTGGCTGCGGTCGCTCAACAATTGTTGGAACAGAAGCAGATGGGGCAGCAAGCAATGCAGCTCGGAGAGGATGAGAACGTGTACTGGCTGCGTATGCCTCCTATTCCTGCCTCGTCTTCTACTCAACATCGTTCTTCGGCTGATTCATCTGCCCAACTGCCAATAGTAGAGCCTGCTCCCATCCTCTATACGCAGCTCGTCCAGACCTCGGCGCTGCTTCAACGCCTTTTGCTCACAGAGCAGAGATGTACGATTTTTGCTGGTGCAGCCCTTTCGGTTGACAATACATTCGCGTTTACCCGTAGCCGCTTTGGTCTGGAGAACGATGCATGCCAGGCGTTGTCTATCGTTGCTGAGCATCATGAGCAAACGCTCTTATATATACCAAATGATGTCCCTGAGCCAAATGCGCCACAGTATCAGCGCCACCTGGATGATGCGCTGATTCAAGCAGCCACCGCGCTAGATGGGCAGCTTGTTGCGCTTTTCACCTCACATGCTGCTTTGCGTAGCTCATATGCCACGATCAAACCACTGCTGGAAACAAGGGGCATTCTTGTTTTAGCGCAGGGACTCGATGGTTCGCCACGCCAGCTCTGGCAAATCTTTCAGAAGCAGGAGCGGGTGGTCTTGCTGGGAACCGGAAGCCTCTGGGAAAGTGCTGGAGAGATTCCCTGCTCGCCTACCTGCCTGTTTATTGCCCGCATACCCATGCCAGTCCTTAACGATCCACCCGTGGCAGCACGAGCCGAGCGCTACTCCGATCAATTACATCAGCTTACTGTACCAATTGCCGCCCTGCGCATTCGTCGGGCGCTCAATCGCTTGATGTGGAACGATGATCGGCGCAACACGGTGGTTTTATTTGATCGTCGCGTCATATCGAAAGAATATGGTTCAATCATCATGAATAGCCTGCCGCGCTGCTCACAACGGCAGGCGGCTGTATCGCATCTGCCTGAGTCCGTGCTTGATTGGCTGACGGGGACGGGGGTATGGGAATGATGCGCTCTGTTCTATCTCAAGGGAAAGGGTGTCATTAGGTATGTCTGTATCTGTTGAAAACGGTCGCGCGTTACGCGTCGTCTATGGATCGTGTCCTCATGATTGTCCCGATTGCTGTGCATTGGAGACACATGTAGATGAACAGGGACGTGCCGTTAACTTGCGTGGTCGTGCGGATCATCCCGTCACGCGGGGCTGGCTGTGTGCTAAGGTCAACCGCTATCTGGAGCGCGTCTATCATCCTGATCGCTTACTCTATCCCTTGCGTCGCGTCGGACCCAAAGGCAGCGGCGAGTTCCGTCGTATTTCCTGGGACGAGGCCATCGCCGAGATTACAGAGCGCTGGCAGGGTATCATTGAGCAATACGGTGCCGAGTGTATCTTGCCCTATAGTTATGCCGGGACGTTGGGGCTGGTCAATGGAGCTGTGACCGATTCGCGCTTCTGGCATCGTCTCGGTGCCTGTCGGCTTGAGCGTGCCATTTGTGGTCACGCGGCTGAAGAAGCCGTTTTACTGACCGTTGGTGGACGGCTGGCTCCATCACCTGAAATGCTTATTCATAGCAAACTCATTCTCATCTGGGGCAGCAATCCCGCCAGCACCGCTCCTCATCTCATGCCGTTCTTGCGGCAGGCTCAACAGAGGGGCGCTCGCGTGATCGTCATTGATCCCATTCGCACATTGACGGCTCGCTCGGCAGATCAGCATGTGCAGCCACACCCGGGAACCGATGCGGCGCTGGCACTTTCCATGATGTATGTGATAGTGAGCGAGGGACTGCATAAGCCGGAGTGGATCGCGGAGCGTACGCTTGGCTGGGAGCATTTGTTTGAGCGTGTGTTGCAATTTTCCCCTGAACGGGCGGCGGAGATTACCGGGGTGCCAGCTGAAACGATTATCGAGCTAGCTCGTACATATGCTACGACCGCCCCTGCTATGCTCCGTGTCAGTGATGGCATCAATCGTCATACCAATGGCGGTCAAACCGTGCGCACACTGGCCTGCTTGCCTGCGCTCGTGGGACAATATGGTGTGCTGGGAGGCGGCTTGATGTACAGTACCAGCGATTGGGTGCGCTGGAATAAAGCCGCCCTCGCTCATGAGTACGAGGAGGTCTGCCCGCCAGCGCCGCGTACCTTGAATATGAATCGCCTGGGCGCGATCCTGACCGGGGAGGCGAAGCCACCAGTGTATGCTCTGTATGTTTACGACGCCAATCCTGTTGCCTCGACGCCCAATGCTGGCAAGATCGTTGAAGGCTTGATGCGCGATGATCTCTTTACGGTCGTGCATGATCTGTTCGAGACTGATACAGCCCGCTATGCCGATATTATTCTTCCCGCTACCAGCCAGCTTGAGCACGTAGATCTACACAAGCCCTACGGTCATCTCTCGTTGCAATACAATATGCCAGCGATTGTCCCGTTGGGCGAAGCTCTGAGCAACTGGGATGTCATGCGTGCGCTGGCAGCTGGAATGGGCTTTCAAGACTCCTGGTTGCAGGATGATGCCAATGCAGTCATTCGCGAAATCCTGACGGCTTCGGCCCCACAAAATCCAGCGCTCGATGGCATCACGTTTGAGCGCTTGCAGGCTGAGGGATCGATTCCCCTGGCCATCCCTGCTGAGGAACAGGTTCCATTCGCTCATGGGATTTTCCGCACGCCATCAGGCAAGGTAGAAATGTATTCTGAGCAGGCTATTGCGAAGGGCTACGATCCCGTCCCAGGCTGGGTTCCTGAGAACGACTCATATCGGGAGAAGAGAACTTCTGCCTCGACGTTTACACTGATGTCGCCGGGTGCTCATCATTTTATTAGCTCGACATTTGGCAACCAGGAGCGCATGAAGACGAAAGAGGGCGCACCAACG
>JAICIM010000419.1 GCA_025928885.1 Ktedonobacteraceae bacterium
ATCTAATATCGATAAAGTGGCGAATGCGCTTGTGGCACAGCTCACACCGGGGACGAAAACGAAGGTGAAGCAGCAGGTCAAGAGCGGCGAACTGCTCGTGCAAGATCCATCTTGCTCCCCCAAAGTCTCGTCCGATCATCAGCTCCAGGACGAAGCAAACACGGTGACGGTCAAGGTCAGCCTGACCTGTAGCGGCCTGACTTATCGCAATCAACAACTTCAAGCTGCGGCGATGCAATTATATAACCAGGATGGTACAACCCATTTTGGCAAGGGGTACAGTGTTGTGGGAGCAACGGTGGTCAGCAAACCCACGTTTATTGCTGGTAGCAGTGGCTCGTTCTCCGTTGCCATCGATGGAATCTGGACATTTCAATATACGGATCAAGGCCAGCTGGAACTGAAAAAACAGATAGCAGGCAAGCCCACCGGGGATGCCCTTCAGCTGTTGCATAGTCGCAAAGATATCCAGAACGTCACGTTAACGACCGATGGTGGCTTTGGCAGCGCCGTTCCACCTACGCTCTCGCAGATCAAGCTAAGTATCGGCAAAGTCAACGGGTTAAGCACATAGTGTTGAGACCCTCTCACAATCTGGTCAACGGGTTATGGAAAAGTTTGTTCTCGGCAAATTTTCTCCATAACCCGTTTATTTGCGTCAATGAAAATACCTGTAATAACTTTGAAATATGTTAGTGCATCTTCAAGGCAGGATGAGTACCCCCTTTTTGGCCCTTTGCTCCCACTCATTTTGTAGTGCAATAGAATAGAATAGAAATATTAGCGGATCTTTTATCAAATTATACCGTATTTTTCTAGCCAATATGGGCTAGATTTACAATGCTTGAACTTGTGTCGTTTTGTTTCATGGTAATATATCAATAATCAAAAGTTGAGACAGGTTTGCCGAGAGAGCCGGCTAATTGCATTCCTGCATTGAAGATAGCCAATATGGGCTAGATTTAACAAGTATCGTGGTGTATCATTTTGTTTCGTGGTAAGATAACACACGTTACGAAATGAAAGCAGAGATTTGAGGGGTAGGGTGGGTAGAGGAAAACCATCCAAGCTACACACTAAGTATTAGTGGCCTGCCAAATCTTCTGGGCAAAGTTGCCAGAAGCACACCGACACAACCACGGAAGTAATAGCGGTCAGTGAAATTCCAATTGCAAATCAATCCCAAGAGGTATTTTTGTGCCGTTCGCTGATCAGATCACTGTGATAAGTTGAAGGAGAAAATATTGAATACACAACAAGACAACCGGAAGTTCCTACACCTTTCTGTCGCACAAGCTGTCCTGGTCAAACTGAGCCTGGCTGTTATTCTGGGTGTTGCCCTGTTGGGGGCGATGGTCAGCACAAGCACGCCACAAGCTCATGCCAGCACGCAGAACTACTCGTCGGCTCAGGTGGCTGGTATTATCAATCAGGTCTTTGGACCATATGCACCAGGAGCTATGCGTGTTGCCCAATGTGAGTCAGGTCTGAATCCGTATGCTGTCAATCCTATGTACATCGGGAATAGCCGCGCGGTCGGCGTCTTCCAGATTCTCTATCCTAGCACCTGGTATGGCACATCGCAGGCTGGCGCTTCGCCCTATGATGCCAGCGCCAACGTACGGGCCGCGCATGATATCTTTGTGCGTGATGGGTATAGCTGGCGCGAGTGGGTTTGTCAACCATAGTGTAAAGATAGATATGACGCATCTACCGGATATGCAGACGTTCAATCCTTTCCTCGTCATATCTCAATTCATCAAAAAACAAGATCCCGACCACATCTGGTCGGGATCTTTTGTGCTATCGTTTATTATTAAACAGGCGTGCAAACGCGTTGGCGATGCCGCGTCGATAGGGATTGAGGTCGATGCCACGCTGGGGGCAGATACAATTTGCAAGGAAAACGATGGCCAACTGGTGGGTTTTGTCGATCAGCAGCGAGGTGCCGGTAAAGCCGGTATGTCCAAAGGTCTGTTCGCTGGCCAGATTGCCCATAAAATAGGGCGCGGCAATTACCCAGCCCAGGCCAAATGATTCGTCCGGGTCCGACTGTTGAATCGAGGTCATATGCGCTATCGTTGCTGGCTGCAAGATCGTGGGGCTTGTTGTCCCAGGCTGTAAAAGCATGGTGCAGAAGCGTGCCAGATCTTCAGCGGTCGAAAACAGGCCCGCATGCCCGGCGATCCCTTCCATCTCCCACGCGTTTTCATCGTGGACAACACCATGCACCAGCCCACCCCGCCACTCAACATACTCGGTGGGTGCAATCCGACTTTTGAGCGAATCATCTGGCTTGAAGAGCGTATCATGCATACCCAGCGGCTCAAAGATATGGGACCGCGTATAGTCATCAAGGTTGAGTGAGGTGATTGCGCGGACAACTTCGCCCAGTAGTATGAAGCCCAGATCGTTGTAGAGATGGCGCGTGCCGGGAGGGAAGACCAGCGCCTGTTGACAGATGCCGCTGAAAATCTGGGCCGGACCGTGATAGTCGTGATAGAGGCGGCAGGGACCGGGCAGCCCCGAGGTGTGCGTGAGCACATGCCGAACTGAGATCGCTTCTTTTTGCGCATCGCAGCCAAATTGGGGCAGATAGGTACAGATGCGGTCGTCAAGTAGCAATTTGCCCTGCTCTATGAGTTGCATAATAGCGGTCGTGGTGGCCACAACCTTCGTGAGCGATGCCAGATCGTAGAGCGTGCGCGTCGTTGTCGGGACCGGTTTATGCTGCCCGTAGATTTGATCGGCAGTCTTGCCATACGCGGCACTGTGTACGGTCTCGCCGCGCCATCCTATCCAGAGTGTGGCCCCGGGGAAGGCGTATTCCTGAAGCCCTCGCTCCATGACCACATCAACCTCTGTTAGAATTTCTCGCAATCGGGCAGAAAAAGGCATACGTCCCTCTCTATTGTGAGACCCGCACCTGCTGTGTGGGGCGCATTACAATGGTGAAATTTTTCTTTCAAAATTGGGAAGGTGGTTATAAAAACTCATTATTGGGGGCGCGTGCAAGTAATGCGCCCTGTGTTCTGTTATTATACAATGGAAGATGTAGAGTTGAGCCGAAAATGCTAGCATAAAGGAGCCAGCCGCTTTGATCGAACAGCAGTACGAAGACCTCTCCTACCTGCAATTTTCTCACTATCAGCCTTTCTCAGAGTTTATTCATGGCATCTTCACGCGTCAAGGCGGGTTCAGTTCGCCGCCGTATCAGGGACTTAACACCTCGACGCCGCTTAAAAACAAGCATCGCGATAGCGTTGAGAACGTTGTGCGCAATCGTCAGCGCATCCTTGAGGCGCTCGCCATGCAGGACTATCCATGCGTGACGCCCTGGCCGGTGCATGGAGCCGACATCGCCACCTTTTCTTATGGAGACGAATGGCGGACCGATTGGGCCTTTCGCTCTTTTTATGAGCAGAGCTGGACACCGCAAACGATGCGCAAGGCCGATGCACTGATTACGCGCGAACGTGGTGTAGGGCTGGCCCTTTCATTTGCCGATTGCGTCCCCGTCATCTTTTACGATCCTGTCGAGCAGGTGATCGCCATCGCGCACGCCGGCTGGCGCGGCACCGCACGTGGCATCGTGATGGCTACCGTTGAGGAGATGGGAGCGCAATTTGGCTGCCAGCCAGCAAACATACTGGCAAGCATCGCACCTGCTATTGGCGCCTGCTGCTATGAGGTGAGTGAGCAGGTGCGCCAGCTTTTCTCCGGTGAGCAGACGTTCGACGATATGCAAGTGCGCCCACACTTGCGCGGCTTTGTGCGCGAATCGGCCACGTTTGCGCAGACCCAGTTACCTGATCGCATCAGCTTGCGCCTCGATCTCTGCACGACCAATCGCCAGCAGTTGTTGATGGCAGGTCTGCAACCGGAACATATCGAAGTCGCCGATATCTGTACCTCGTGCCATACTGAGCAATTCTTCTCGTATCGCAAAGAAAATGGTATAACTGGCCGCTTTGCCGTTATGATTGCATTAAAAGCATAAGAATATACTGATATCCATTTATCGTCGAAAAACCATTCATGCAGGCGTCTATGCAATATCAGGCACATCAACCTGATATTTTCTGGTATAGAAGGACGCTTTTGCATGAAAGGATTGCTACTATGACTATTCCTGGTTCGCATTCTGGGGAGAGCAGTGTGCGCATTCGCCGCATGCATGCGCCACAGACAAATCAGCCGTTTCGGCCATTGCCGCCGCCCACCGGGACCACGCCCTATCATCTTTCGCTTGATCATATCGTCTCTGCTGATGCGCTGGCTGAGATACAGCGGGCGAAGCGCATGGCGTTTCATATCATCGGCGATACTGGTGGGGTGAAAGCACCGCAGGCCCAGCAGATCGTGGCAATGTACTTGGAGAACGATATCCAGAATGCGTCGTCGGGAGCACATCCAGCCTTCTTTTATCATCTGGGCGACATTGTATATTACTATGGCGAGGCAGCGAACTACTATTCGCAGTTCTACGAGCCATATATTCAGTATCCCTTGTCCATCGTGGGTATTCCCGGCAATCACGATGGCGACCTGTTCGATATGTCGGTGTCTTCGCTGGCTGCTTTTGTCGAGAACTTCTGTGCGAAGGAGCCACATATTACACCAGAGGCGGGCGATTCTACACGTGAGGCGGAAACCCAGCCCTATGTCTACTGGACGCTTGAGGCTCCTTTTGCTACTATCGTTGGCACCTATACCAATGTGCCTGAAGGTGGGGAACTGGACGCTGCCCAGATTGCGTGGCTGGAGGGAGAGTTTGCGAATGCGCCGCAGGATCGTGCGTTGTTGCTGGCAATGCACCACCCCATTTATTCTGCCGATCAATTGCACAGTGGCAGCACATATATGGAGCAGTTGTTAGAGCAGGTGATACAGAAGACGCAGCGCTACCCCGACGCCGTGTTTGCCGGGCATGTACACAACTATCAACGCTTCACCCGCGCTATCGCCGGACGCCAGATTCCATATATTGTAGCTGGTACTGGTGGCTACTGGCATCTCCATTATATGCAAAAAAATCCTGATGGAACGGCGCTGCGGGTTCCGTTTGAGGTTGAACCGGGCATCACGCTGGAGAGCTATTCTGACGATCGTCATGGTTTTCTGCGCCTGGAGGTGACGGATCAGGTGTTGACTGGCACCTATACGACCGTGCCGCGCCCGCAAGAGTCGTGGCGAAACGGTCCAGTCCAGGTGCTAGACAGCTTTACCCTTAATTGGCGCGAGCATAGGTTGCAGTAAAAGTATCAGAAAGAGAGGGAGCATGATCCCCATCGGCCATGCTCCCTTCTGCTATTACTTGATGTATGCTCCACCATTGCAGTCGATAATGGAGCCGGTGATAAAGGTATTGTTGATCAGGAAAAGAATGGTCTGAGCGACATCTTCGGCCTGACCGACGCGTTTCACCGGCAACTGGGCGGCGTATTGCGCCCACAACGCCTCGCGTTGCTCCTGAGAGACGTTATCCCACCAGGGTGTTGCGATAACGCCAGGGGAAACAGCATTGACGCGCAGAGGTTGCAGTTCTGCCGCCCACGAGGGGATCATCGCTTCCAGCGCTCCATTGATCGCGCCGAGGCCGCTGGCACCGGGGACCGATCCACGAGCGGATGCGGCAGTAACGAGAGTCAAAGAGCCATCGGGGCGCAGCGTATCCAGGCTGGCCTGTGCGACGGTCAGGTGCGCCCAGAATTTTCCGTCAAAAGCCCGACGTAGCACGGCAGTATCCAACGTTCGCAGTTCACCAACGCCCAGGCTGCTGCTCAGCGTAATAATCAAATGATCAAAGGGACCGACGCGTTGGAAAAAGGCGCGTACCTGTTCGGCTGAGGTGGCATCCACCGCTTCACCGGTTGCGTTGTGCTCTAAAACTTTAAGCGCGTGTGCCACTTTTTCGCTATGGCGGCTGGCAATCACTACATCTGCTCCGGCATCCACCAGCGCCTTCGCCGTTGCCAGTCCAATCCCAGAAGTGCCGCCGAACACAACGGCGCGTTGTTTCGTTAATGTCATGATCTGCTCCTATCACACAATTGAAAGATGGGGCAAGAACCGCCTCCCATCAGTAAGGAGGCCAGTTGCCTCCTAGCAATCCATTGGCTATAATAAAACGAGACGTTCCGTATTGGTAATTATATACGAGACGTATTGTATTGTCAAGAGGATTTTTTATGAATGAAATAACTCTTCGTAGTCGCGGGGGGGGGGGGGGGGGGGGGGGGGCGGCCCGGGGGGAGCGCGCGGCGGACAAGCGCGGAACCGGGGCGCGGGGGGGGGGGGTGGTTAACAGAAAAAAGAAGAACAGACACGGAGCGGGGGGGGGCCCCGGCAGCA
>JAICIM010000121.1 GCA_025928885.1 Ktedonobacteraceae bacterium
GTTTTCCAGGGCAGACCCCCGAACGGCGTTGCTAGAAAGCTTTGCGTGCCTTCCGGCGCAATGAACTCGCTCAAGGGTACAAGCGGTTTTCGCTTCTTCACTATTTTGCTATCTTGCCTTCTTTCTACCTGGATTCAGAAAAAACACATCCACTTCGAGCAGCGCTGTTCGTAAGCATTGATGTGCTGTAAGCTATTATGCCACGCCCTCGAAGCCGAAAGATCCCCCGACTGTGTGCTTCTCATACGCGAGAGGCGAGGGGGAATGGAATCTCGGCTTTGAATGCATCTGGCCCCTGAATATCTGCTCTATTCAGAAACAACGAAGAGAGTGACAAGCTCTTCCCATATGTGGGATATTCTGGCTCCTGCTATCAGAGCAGGTCGATTTGCTCTGACGCTCACGCCAGGAAGTTGGGCCGGCAACCTCCTTTTCCACTTGACGAAAGGGCGTGGAATAACCCTGCTATTTATTTCTATCTGTACAGGATATTGGAGCAAGATGCAATGTTAAGGCAGGGTTAAACACGCTCTACAGGCTGGCTTAATTATATTTTAAACTCGTTAACAAGGCCGTCAGCGAGGTATGGGCAATAAATGAGCGCCAGAAACGCTGCTGTTTCGTAGCCGCACGATAAAGTCGCGCCTGGGCCACCATCCCCAAAGGAGCCATCAGCGCGATACAGTCGCGCAACTACGAATTCCCCACGTTTTTCCTGCTCGCTGCGTTGAGAAAATGGCGTCATAGGGCGGAAAAATATTGATTCTGGCGTTATTTGCCGATCGATGCCGGCCAGATTGTTTTCGCAACCGCGCCGCTATCCGGTCGTACTTGCAATTCGGGAAGTTGTATGGTACAGAGAAAAGTAGTAAGTTGACATCCGTCCGGTTAGCATCACCGTTACCGATGCATGTATGGGAGGAATCATGTAGCCGGTGCTGTTTCTAGCAGCGCTGCCCCATCCATCTATTCTGCGAGGAACTTCCTCGCCGTAGCTACATCTCGATGGTGACAGGCATCCTGTCAGATAGCAATGAGCCAGCAGAGCATCTCTACTACTGCTCTGAGTAGGCATCTTCACGGCTTTTCCCCGACAACGAGAGCGTCAGCTCTCTTCTTCCGAAAAGTGTGGTATCGTGTTCTTTCGTGTCCTGGGTATGGCAGCCATCGATGGTGCGCTCGCGTTCGACATCGCGGTGTTCTTCGCCAGGCTGCTTGCCGATCTTCCCATGAAGAGGCGGGCAGTCCTGTTCGGCCTCTTCCTGACGCAAGATTTCCTGATCAAGGCTGCCATGACGTGGGGTGCTTCGTGGCTGGCCGGGTTCGCGGTTCTCAAGATCCTGGGTGGCCTCTACCTCATCTCAAGCGTGCTGCGTGCTAAGAAGCAGGACGATACGACCAGCGGGGGGCTGCTGTTCCAGGGGATGAGCGCGAGCTTCTTCCTGAACATCGACGCGGCGGTCTCAAATGGTTCGCTGGCACAGGGACATCCCTGGCTCCTCATCGCTGCTCTGGGGATAAGCGCCGTTGTGATCGCTGTGGTGACGGCAGGCTTCTCGTGGCTGGCTGGCAAGATCACCTGGATGGAGCAGGTGGAAAGCCTCATCCTCAGCTCCACTGCAGGCTACTTGATCGGTGCAGGCTTCAAGCTGAATCTTCCAGCAACCATCGGGATCATCGTTCTCATCTGCCCGCTCTGCTTCAAGTGGGAGCGGATCAGTGCGCTGTGCAAGCGTGGGCGTCGTTCCTGATCTGATGTGATAAGCGTCACGGTTCCACCGGATAAAGTGTTCTACCCGGTGGAACCGTGACGTTTGGCGTCATAAGATGGAAGAACAACCAGGTATTACAGAAGATATGGCAGGAGATTTTTTTTGCTGTTTTGGCTCTTCGGGCGGTTTGAGCGCCTATCCCCGGGTCTCAAAAATGGGCTTTTTTTTGTGAATTTTGTGGCCTCTAGAGCTTGCTGGCGGCGATAGTGAATTGCATCACTGCGGGGGGCATGGTACAGAGAAAAGTAGAAAGAGAAGCTGGCCTGAGCTATAGAGAAAATAAGGCGGGACTCATGAGGAGGTGCGCATCCCTTCTCTGAGCCTCTACCCGGGCTTTGAACCTCTGTCCGGCTGGTCTGGATGGATCGAGTTCCTCGGGAGTATTGTAGCGATACAAGATGCGCAATGTGCTGATCAAACAGGGCAAAAAAAGGTTCGACCTTTTCTGTCGAACACGAATACATAGAAGCCATTGGAATATCCCGATGACTCATAATCTCTCTACCTCCTATTTCACAAAGGAGGTAACAACCTTTTGCTTTTCGGCGCGTCTTTTTGAAAAAACAGCGCAACTAACTAAGCCATGTCCGGTGTAGAGACATGGACGCTATAGAGCCTGTACCATCTGCGCAGGCCTCACAAGGCTTTTTACAGCGGATTAACAGGCTTTTAACCTATTCTGGCAGAAGTATACCATAGTTTCGTGGGTGGCCGTCTCTTTTTTGATCCAATGCGCTCCGTCAGCGACGACGACCTGGGGATGCGTTTGCAGGCCCATCTCGTTGACTGCGTGGGCAGCGAGCTTGCCAAGCGTACTTGCAGGCTCAAAGGTGGCCACATACCGACGCGTGTTCCAGCGGCTTCGTTGCCGTGGAGGATGACGATGGCTGCGCATGTATTTGCCCAGTTCGTACCACGTCATCTCTTCGCTCGGCAAGACTGGTTCCTTGCCTTTTTCTTGTCCGCAAGCAATCACCGCGATCTTGCCTTCCATCCCTCCTCGCTTTTCACGATTGCAGACCCAGCCCCCATCTTGTCCAATCACGCACAGTTCCCCTGTCGGTGCTGATTGCTCGGAGGCAGCGAGAGCAGGCGGCCCACACGTCTCTGCTTGCTCTCTTTGACGGCGGGCGGCTTGCTTGCCTTGCTCGTTGGTCAGGAGCGAATCTCCTCGGCGCTGATCTCGGCTCCACTCAACCGCTTCAACGTCGCTGCCGCGTGTCGGTAGGGCCAAGAGGCTCCTGCCAGGATCGCTGCCTCTCGCAACCCTTCGGTGACACGCGAGAAGTGCAACTCTTGCAACAGGTCAGCTGATGGGCAAAAGCGATGGTGGCAGGACTGGCAGCGAAAGCGACGACGGACCACCTGCACCTGCCCAAAGAGCGTGAGGATCGTGCGCCTCGTCGTCCCTTCTGTGCGGATGGCTCCCCCACAGCGTCGGCAGAAGGGACGCGTCCCTTCCCACGCCCTCACCGTCTTGATGAGGGCTTCGCGCATCCACCGATGCCCTGCCTCCTGGATCTGGGCTTCCATTTCTGAAAAGGTGGCGTTTGCATTTATCTCCAGACTGAGCGATACTTGTATCTGCATGAGAGGTTCCTTTCTGGGCTTGGATTTCAGGTTTTTTTTATCCTACCACAGATTGGAAGCTCTCTTTTTTAGCCCTGGGTTTTGGGTGCAACCGTATCCCCTCGCGGAAGAGGCGCAACGGCGGGCGGCAATCCTTGAGGCGCAGGCCGCCGAACTCAAGTTGCAGCGTGGCAAGCCGTTCTCCCCGCCGATGACGATTACGTTTGCCGATGTGGTCGTCAGCGACAACAGCAGGCAGTCGATTCTCGACATACCTTATTGCCGTCTGGAGCCGGGTAGCTTCGGGATTCTCGTCGGTCCCTCGGCTTCGGGGAAGAGTATCCTGCTGGCTCAGATGACGGGGCGCTTGCATTCCAACCAGGATGAGCACCTCAAGCAGGGGCTGCGCAGCAGGGGGGCGGTGGTCTGCAACGGAGAGGCAACAGGCTGGCAGTACCTGGGCGCGTCGCTCATCGAGGGTGAGGGCCGCTGGCTCTCCCTGACGGCACCTGAGCAGAGCGATACCATCAGGACGTTCCTTCAGTCGGCCCGGGCGGATCTGGTGTCGCACGATGGCGAGACAAAGATTGAGAGGAGGGAGAAGGAGCAGGAACTGCTGGACGCGTTGAGGGAGGTCGGGCTGCTGGATGTCGTCAAGGATAGGCTCGACGATACCCTGAACGGCAACAGCCTGACCAGGCAGCAGCGGGCTATGCTCTCGCTGGCCCAGGTAAGCCTGTTGCCTGCCTGGAAGCGCTCGATTCTTGTGCTCGACGAGACCTTCTTTGCCGGGAAGCTGGTCGAGGATGAGAAGAGCCGCCGGACAGCCGTGCGGATGCTGCGGAAGTGGAACGAGCAGGGGTCTACGATCATCGTTGCCGAGGACACCTGGGACCGGGTACCGCGTGAGCTGCTCACGTCGCCCAGGGTCCGCAAGAAGATGAGCCAGCCTCTGCGCTGCTTCGAACTGGGCAATGGCAAACTGAAGGAGGTGGCGCTGCCCACCAGTTGAGCTGCGCTGAGGGTGTGGGGAAGGGGCCGGCCTTTCCCACGTCCTTAGCGCGTCACGTTCGATGGATAGCGGCGCGATGCTGTTCCCTGCACCTCTTCCGGGTCGGTCGATGAAGGCGCGAGCACGGCCAGAAGGTGGTGCATATCGGCGCTGTTGTTGAGCGGACCGATCAGATATTCGTTGACGATACGCTCCTGTTGCAGATCGATCAGATGCAGGATGATCCCGGCCAGCCCCGCTGAGCGCAGGTGTTGCAGGGCATAACGCCCGGAATTGGCTTTAAAATAGGGGCAGAGCTTCCGTCCCTCGCCGTAGAGCTGGCACAAGAGCCACTGCAAAAGATTCATAGCTCCACTTGTTTTCCCGCGTAGTGAGGCGATAGCCACCAACTTGCGAATCTCTTTGGCCGCCTCCAGAATACGCTGCTCCTGGGCGTAGATGCTTAGATGCGTCACACTGTCTTCCGGGATCGTCTTGATCCGGTCCAGGTCGCTCTGTTCCCAGGCACAGGGACGCAGCACAATGGAGAGTACCCGTGTCTGCTGTATATCGTGCTGTTTCAGCGCGGCGGTGGCGGCGGCCATGCATGATGATGAGGCCAGAAAGTCATTACTCAGGAGCAGCAGCACGACATCAGCGCCCCTCAGCGCGGCAGGCAGATTGCTCTCGGTGAAGCGTATCTCGGGAAAGCCGGCCACTAGCTTGTGGAGCTGCTCTCGAATAGATATCCAGAGGTGGCGGTCGGCTGTGCTGGCTGCAATAACCGTGTGGACCGTAACGGACATAGATGGGGCTGAAGGAGTCGTTGGTTGGCCGCTCACTGAAACCACTTTCCCGCTGGCTTGCTGCGCTTGCGGCTTCTTTTTTTGTATCTGTACGCCGTTTGCAATTCGAGTAGATGAAGCAATCGGTGGTTTTTGCGGCTTGGGAATGCTGATCGGCTGCTGTGGTTTGCGCGGCTGGATGATATTTTCTAATGATTGCTTGACTATCTGCATGCTGGCGGGGCGCTGCTTTGCGTCGAGGGCAACCATGTGTTGTACCAGTCGTTCGAGCGCAGGCTGGTTGATCGAGAAGGGCTGGAAATAGAAGGGGTGCTGCGAGGGATCGGTCCCGGTGAGCATCTGATGCAGTGTGGCCCCAAGACTGTAGATGTCAGAGCGCGGCGAGGTGGCCTGCCGATACTGCTCAGGGGGCGCATAGCCGGGAGAACCCAGCGCGGTCGTGTCCTTTGACTGGCCCGGCTTAAACAGGCGAGCGATGCCAAAGTCGATCAGATAGATCTGCTGCTGCTTGTTGAGCATGATATTCGCTGGCTTCAGATCGCGAAAGATGACCGGTGGCTGTTGGGTATGCAGGTAATCCAGTACGACGCAGAGCTGATGCGTGATATTCAGCGTGTGCGCAAGGGGCAGATGGTCGCCGCGCTGGTGGAGCTTCTCAAGCCGATCTTCTAGCGTTTCGCCTTCGATAAACTCCATAACCAGGTAGCGCCTACCCCTATCCTCGAATTGTTCGTAAATGTGAGGGAGGTGCTGATGCTTGAGGCGGGCGAGCAGTTCTGCCTCACGAATAAAGGCATCGATCGCTTTTTGTAGCTCCTGACCGCTTAATCCTTGCTGGCTCATCTCTTTGATGGCGACGGTGCGCTGCCTCAAATGCAAGTCAGATGCTCTATAGACGGCAGCCATGCCACCTTTGCCGATCTGTTTTAAGATCAGGTAACGTCCTTTATGCAGCAAAGATTGCGGCGAGAGCAGGCCCGTCGATGTTGTTTGCGGGACAGCGGAGCCGCACCAGCTACAAAAGCGTACGAGCGCGGGAATATCTTTGCCACAGGTGAGACAGACCTGCACGATTTGCACCTCCTGTCAAATGGTTATGCCGTATATTTTCTTCTACCGCTGCGCGAACGTCTGGAAGATGACGCGGACTGCCAGCGTGGATGCAGGCCGGAGCCAGCCGGGATGAGATGGCCGAGCATCACATTTTCTTTTAAGCCCACCAGATAATCTGTCTTGCCCTCAAGCACGGCATCGGTCAACACCCGGGTTGTGTGCTGAAATGAGGCGGCTGCAAGCCAGCTCTCGGTTGCAAGCGCGGCGCGTGTCAGTCCCAGCAGGATCACCCGCGCCGTTGCCGGTTGCCCGCCTTTCGCCACGATCGTAGCGTTGTTTTCTCCGTAGGTAAAGCGATCGATCAGTGCCTCTGGCAGCAGATCCGTGTCGCCACCATCCTCCACCTTCATGTAGCGCACCATCTGCCGGATCAAAATTTCAAAGTGCTTATCGTGAATATAAGCCCCGGTGGTGCGATAGACGCGCTGCGCCTCTTGCAGCAGATAGTATTCCAGCGCCTCGCGCCCTTTGAAACGCAGGAGATCTTGCAAATTGAGTGCGCCGGTCGTTAAGGGGTCGCCTGCCTGAACCGTCTGCCCATCGCTCACCAGCAGCTTGCGCCCCACCGGGATCGTATACGAGCGCGAGGATGTGCTTTCGCCCTGGATGGTGAGTCCTCCCTGTTCGTTGAGCGTGATCTCGCCGGCGATGCGGGCGCGGATATCCCGTGCCGCCGCGTTGGCATGGCGAATAGAGAGCCGGGCGATAATCTGACCGGGGCGAACCTGGCTATGAGGGCGCACGAGGATGGCGCTGCCGGGCGGGAGCGGATACTCGTCCTGCAGCGCATTGCGGGTCACGATCTGCACCGTCTGGAGCTGCGTCTGTGGGTGCTTGCTGGTCTGGACCACGCCATCGATTTCACTGACGATGGCCGGATCTTTGGGGACACGCGCCTCAAAGAGTTCTTCGACGCGGGGCAGACCTTGCGTGATGTCGCCCTGGCCCCCGGCGATGCCGCCGCTATGGAACGTGCGCATCGTCAATTGCGTTCCCGGCTCCCCAATCGACTGGGCGGCGATAATGCCGACCGCCGTGCCTACCTTGACCAGGGAGCGCGTCGAGAGATCCCAGCCGTAGCACTTGCTACAGACGCCGCGCCGGCTCTGACAGGTCAGCAGCGAACGGATATGTACAAGGGCGATATTGGCGGTGGCGATGCGCTCAATGGCCTCTTCGGTTAGCTCGTCGCCTACTTCCAGACCGATCTGGGGCAGCGCTTCGGCCAGGGTACGCCCGATCAGGCGGCTGCGGCTATCGGCCAGCCCCATGCGGCGACTGTCCTCCTCGCTGATCAACAGCCCTTCGCTGGTGCCGCAATCTTCAGTTGTGACGATGACATCCTGGGCCACGTTGACGAAGCGAATGGTGAGATAGCCAGCGCTGGCGGTGTTGAGCGAGCGATCCATCAGGCTTTTGCGTGCGCCGTGGCTGCTCAGAAAATACTCGGCTACGTTCAGCCCTTCCAGAAAATTGCCGCGTACCGGCGTTTCAATAATCGCGCCGGTAGGACTCGCCATCAGGCCGCGCATCCCCGACAGCTGGCGAATCTGCTGCAATTTGGCTTTGGTGGCCCCGGAACTGGCGATAGTGGCGATAGATCCGAAGGGATCAAGCACGCCCTGCACCTGTTTGGCGATGTGATCGGTCGCTTCGGACCAGATGGCAACCGTTTGCTCGTAGCGCTCTTCGTTGGTGATGAGGCCCATTTGCCAATCGGAGCGCAGTTCGCCAATGCGGGCGTCGGCATCGGCGAGGATGGCCTTTTTCTGTACCGGGACCTCAACGTCGCTGATGGCGAAGGAGATGCCAGCTCGCGTGGCGTGGCGATAGCCAAGCGTCTTGATAGAGTCGGCCATGTGGGCCGTGATATCCAGGCCATAGGTTTTCATGCACTCCCAGACCAGTTGCTTGAGCAGTTCTTTGGTCATGGCATAGTTTCTGAAACGCAGCCCTTTCGGGAGGATGGCGTTGAAGAGCAGGCGTCCAACGGTGGTCTGCACTTTGCGGCTGTCGGGACAGGGACGAGAAGGGGCCGGTGGTGGCTGGATGAAGATACGCTCGGCAGTGATGCACACGGTGATGCGAGCTTGCAGGTCAACGATGCCCAGCGTATATGCAATGATGGCCTCGTTGGTGTCGGCGAAAATATGGCCCTCGCCTTTTTTGTCGGGCCGCTCCTGGGTGAGATAATAGCAGCCTAACACGATCTCCTGGCTGATACTGATCGATGGTTCACCGGATGCGGGCGAGAGCAGGTTGTGTGTCGAGAGCATGCGCTCACGCGCCTCCTCTTGTGCCTCCTGCGAAAGAGGCAGATGGACCGCCATTTGATCGCCATCGAAATCGGCATTGAAGGCGGAGCAGACCAGGGGATGCAGCCGAATCGCATTGCCTTCGACCAGGATCGGCTCAAAGGCTTGAATGCTCAAACGATGCAGCGTTGGTGCTCGATTGAGCAGAACCACGCGCCCACGCATGACCTCTTCTAAAATATCCCACACGGCAGGATGGCGCTGCTCGACTGCACGCTTGGCCGCCTTCGGCGTTTCTACCACTCTATTAAAGAGGAGTTTATGGATGATAAAGGGCTTGAACAGTTCAAGGGCGATTTTCTTGGGCAGGCCGCACTGATGGAGCTTGAGCGTAGTGCCGACGCTGATCACCGAGCGGCCCGAATAATCGACGCGCTTGCCCAACATATAATGGCGAAAGCGCCCCTGTTTGCCCTTCAAATTATCGGAGAGGCTGCGCAAGGGCTGGCGCTGTGAGCCAAGATGGGGACGGCGGCTATGGGCGTTGTCGAAGAGGGCGTCGCAGGCAATTTGCAGGGCCTGCTTTTCGTGGTTGAGCATGAGTTCGGGGGCATGGATGGCCTGGAGCCGCTGCAAACGCTGATTGCGATGGATAACGCGCGTATATAGCTCGTTGATATCCGACGAGGCGAAGCGCCCGCTGCTCAGGCCGAGGACGGGGCGTAGCGTCGGAGGCAGCACGGGAATGGCATGCAGGATCATCCATTCTGGCCTGGCCCCGGAGCGTTTGAGGGCCTCGACGACCTTCAAGCGCTTGACGGCCTTGCTGCGCATGGTCTCATCTTGAGCGTGCAGGAGTGGACGCAGCGAGAGGGCCAGTTGCTCTAGATCGATCTGTTGCAGCATCTGTTCAATGGCCTCGGCACCAATGCCCAGGCTCAGAGCTGCCGGATCACACTCAGCTTTCAGCAAGTGGCCCTGAGCGCTTTCGACCAGCGCGAGAGGAGCAATGCGAGAGAGAGCACGCTTCACCTGTTGTAGTCGCTCCAGGCGCTCAGTTGGTGTATACCAGAGCAGCGATGGGTCTAGATCGGTCTCGTCTATTGCTGGTTGTATCGATGAGAGTGGGAAGCTATCCAGGTCAGCACTATTCATCAGCATGGGGAGATCGTCCTCTGAAGAGGGTGCATCAACAAGCGTTGCCAGATAGCTCCCACCCGCAGCAAAGCCGGCCTGTAGCGTATTTTCTTCTGATGATATCGGGCTGGTGGTGGTCAGCTGTTTCTCGTCGGGCAGGTTTTCGAGCTGTGTTATCTCCGCCTCGATGCGTTGTATTTCTCGTTGGAGCGCCTCCTCGTCGAGGTGTAGCACGATGTAGTGTGTATATATAAGAACGCGATCCAGATCGCCCGGTGAGATGTTTAGAAGAAGCGCGATCCGGCTGGGGTGGCCCTGAGCGTACCAGATATGGCTGACGGGGGCCGCCAGCTCTATATGGCCCATACGCACGCGCCGAACCCGCGATGATGTAACCTTAACGCCGCACTTCTCACACGTTTTGCCCTTATAGCGATATCTTTTATATTTACCACAAGCGCAGGTCCAATCCTTCGTAGGACCAAAGATGCGCTCGCAAAAGAGGCCGCCTGGCTCCGGCTTGAGTGTACGGTAATTGATGGTTTCTGCCTGAGTGACCTCACCCGAACTCCACGCACGGATCTGGGCAGGGCTGGCGAGAGAGATACGCAGTGCTTTGATGGATTGGAATGAAATCATGCTTTCCCTGTGTATGGATGTGCTTATTTAGTGCCTATTCATCAAGTTACCATAACGAACCACGCCAGACTTGTCTATGGGTATATAGGGACAAACACATACCAGTATTGGTGCTCTAGAGGTCGTGATAGATGCGATTTGGGTAATATTACGCATGGAGCGGACTGTTGAAAGCGGTATACTTCTTTCGAGAAGGGCAACGGAAAAGGTATGTTGCCAGATGAGTTGTCCCTCCCAGAAAGGATATATCTGTGAAGTCAACTATAAAATATCTTCTCACCAGTATGCTGGGCCTTTTTGCGCTCGTTCCTCTGGTATTGCTGGCGGCCTGTGGCGGTCCAGATGCGGCAGCACTCGCGAATCAATCTCAAGGCATGGACAATGCTTCTCAGATGGCATCATCGTCTCATTCTAAAGATTATCCTGATCCGAGTAACCAGGATAAGCTGCCCGATAGCGTGAAGGTCAAGGGCGATGGGCTAACAGTGCTCTTGAGTGCGCCCGTTGTCCAGGGCAGTCAAATCTACGAATGCCAGGCCAGCACGACGGATGCGAGCGGTTTTGCCTGGAAGATTCAAGCTCCGTTTGCGTTTCTGAAAGCCGCTGACGGCCACAACGTTATTCACTCAACCGGGCCGGCCTGGTTATACACGCAGGATGGCAGCATTGTGCTGGCAGCTGTAGGGAAATTTACCGATTCCACTGGCGCGACCGTTCCCGCCAGCGCCACACCGGACAAGAACTCGATTGCCTGGTTACGTCTGGATGTTACGGAGCATAAAGGCAGCAGCGGCCTGTTTAGCAATGTTGAGCAGATCCAGCGCCTCTATACAAAGGGTGGCGTGGCTCCTAGCAGTGGATGCAATAAGAATGCCGCCGACCGTCACGTCATTCAATCGGTCAGTTATACTGCTGAGTATGTCTTCTGGGGACACAAAGGATAATTGTGCGGCCTTTGTGCAATGCATATGGGGAAGCCGACATAGAGTTGGCTTCCCCGCTTTTTTCTGCTAGATAGGATGACAACAGGACATCATGAATACACGAAAAAGATAAAAAGAGTCGTGTGTCATAGACATGGCGGGAGAGTGTATCGCGTTTCGTTGCTCGATCTGGCGCTGACGAACAGGAGCATTGCTCGTCAGCGCCATGTTTGCGCCCGTGCTTTCTAGTCTGCCCTACTTGTGTGGGTTGATTAGTTTTTGTCGCGCTGGCATTGGATGCAGCCGACATTGATGGGTACGCCGTGAGGACACGTTGGGGGCGGTTGACTGTCGCGCTGGCATTGGATGCAGCCGACCCCCTGGGGCGTACCGTGAGGACATGTTCCCGACATGTTTCTCACCCGAATGATGCTGAAGTGGAGAGATTGCCTGGAGGAGCAGCGGCACGGGGGAGAACTGGTTCCTCTCCCTCGTGCCGCTGCTCCTCCATGTGTGGTTCAGCCCTGTCCTCGTCGGACTGAGCCGACCCTCAGTTGCGTGTTGGAGATGCCCATATCACGCAGCGCCTCCTTGACACGCTGGCCTTCACGCCGTGCGGCCTCCTCGGTCTGGCTGGCCGGCTTAGTTGTGGTCACGATGAGGTTCGTTCGCTTGATTGTGACCACTGCTTTGAAGCTGCCAGTCTTTCCTTTGTCGCGATCCGTCATCTGTTCCCCTTCTCTCGATGGAATCCGGTCAGTGGCGATACGGCCAGATGATGGCTACGAGCGCCAGCGGGTGCGGCGACGTTCCGGGGCAGCCCTCAAGCCCCCACATGATGAGCATCAGGAAGCACGGGCAGCAGCACTGGATGCTGTTGCCGTTGCAGTGCTCGTTGTTGGTGCAGAAGGCACAGGGCCACATAGCAGCGTCCTCCTCTCCTCTATTTGTCGGGGGGGGATGTGGAGGTGACCTTGCCGGGCTGTACACTACCTGTCTTGAGCCGGGCAAGAATGTATTTGCGCACGGTGGCGACGAAGCTGCCTGCAACCAGCCCTAGACCAGCGACGGTCAGGTTCTGGCTGATCTGGTCGGGGTGGAACTCATAGATGAGAACGAAGACCCAGGCGACGACGAACCAGAACCAGAACCATGTTTCCACATGTACATACGGTTTGTTGTCGTGGCTTCCTACCTCTACCCAGGCTTTCCCACACCCTTCCAGTAGTGTGCCGGCAAGCAGACTCACCAGCATATACCAGAGAGGACTCAAAGGGAAGTGCAGGAGCGTCGCGGCCAGCAGCAGGCCGGCGCTGGTGCAGACCTCGTAAGCGACCAGTTTCAGGTTGTGGTTGAGGTGCTTTGCAATGCCACGCGCGAGCCTGCGGCGCGAGAGCGCTATTACGATGGCTGCTACCAGCAGAAGCGTCCCGGCAACAGGCCCGAAGATGAGAACGTACAGCGTTCCCACGGCCAGGCACAGGGCGATTCCTGTATAGCAAAGCACCGGAATGATGATGGCGAACCATGCCAGGCCGTAGAACTTCCAGAGTATACGCCCGGCACGAGGGAGGGTATTGAGCGAGTTTCGCTTGTTCATCAGCCCCCGACTTCCCTGATGTGGATGTCTTCTGGCGGATAGCTGTTGCTGAGGAAAAGACGCCCACCTGTATACGCCTGCCTGTGTCAAATCAAGCAGCGGCGTGCATTCCTTATGTGCGCAGGCAGGGTCGTATGGGGTGAACGCTTCAGGCCGGGGAGCGCAAATAATCCTCCTATCTGATGGAAGAGAGGCTCAACCCTGAGCGTTCATGCATACATAGATGGTCACACATACCCCTATGCATGCATTCTGCTACTACAAAAGCTAGCAGATGCTTCTATCTCTACGTATCCCTGTACCACATTCAGGCTTAAAACGCAAGCCATAAACAGGTTCATACGGCCCTCCAGGCCAACAAATGAAATGATCCTTTCAACATCAGCACAGATAATATATCAGAGGATGAGATGTCGTAGCCGCGCGGGGATTGGGGGCGGCGGGGCCGCGCTGGTGTGTGTGGTGGCGGCGCGGGGCAGTAGCGCGGCGCCCATCAAACCAAAAAA
>JAICIM010000027.1 GCA_025928885.1 Ktedonobacteraceae bacterium
CCTTCGGGGAAGATATGGTAGTACTCGCCCCCTTCTTCATCGATGAGACGGCGGCGCATGATGCGAGCATCTTTCTCGGAGCGTTTCCATGCCCCATTGGGATCTTTGATGCGCATATCGAGGATCAAGCCGTCGCCATCGATATCTTCAGGATAGAGACCGTCTCGCTCCTCTGGATAGGGATAGAGTCGCGTGCTGCTGCGCAAGAAATAAGGGGTAGTGAGGTAGCGCTCGGCCCCATCAACGCTCAGGCGTGGCAGGATGTAAAATGTCGAGCGATCCAGCAGGCGCGTAACCGTCTCGTCCTTCCCGTAGTTTGTCAGATAAGACCAGATCGTGTAGAGCGCGACCGTTGAGCCGGTCACCTCACCGGCATGCGTATTGCCATCGATCCAGTATGCGGGTTTCTCCAGCGCTGGCCCGGTTTGCTTGTTGGTTAGCGTGACGAGCCAGAGTTCGCGCCCTTCCAGACTTTTGCCGATCGATTCAATCGCTGCAAGATCAGGATGAGCGGCAACAAGCTCATGCAGAAGTGCGGTCAATACATCGTAGGTGTAATAGGAGAGAACACCATGCGCAGGATCAAAATTCTGATGCACTATAGCTTTGGGCATAAAAAAGTCTACCTCATGATCCAGAAGAAATATGCCTGGGAGAGTCTATCACCAGGCATCAGGGCTGAACACACATGTTAGCGACGGCGACGGCTGCGCCTCTCTCGTTCCAGGGCGAAGTCCAGCGTCTCATGGAGGCGCTCGAAATCATCGACATCGAGCTGTAGCTCAACGGCGGGTGGATCGTCGGGTTTGGCTCGCCCCTCTTCAAAGAGCTGTAAGACCATGACCAGTTCTACCTCGATATCGAGCACACCGTCCTCGGTCACGGTATCCTCGTTGTCGTCATCCTCGTCGTCGTCATCATCCTCGTCGTCGTCATCATGAGCTTGAGGAATGAATTCGATATTTGTCCGGGCGCACTTGAAGCGACCGGTGATCTTGAGGGCATCGGTGGACATCTCTTCAGCAAGTTCGCGCACGACCTCCATCATTTGCACAAAGGCGTCTTGCAGTTGCTCCAGCGCGTCTTCTTCATCGCTGCTCTCTTCTAATTCTGCTGGCGTCTCGCCGCTTGCCTGAGCGCTACCGCCCAGGCGTTGGCGGGCCAGTTCATTGAGTTGTTTGAGCGTCTGAGCAAAGGCGGGAGAAAATGCGGTACTGTCTACCTCGGAGGATTTTTCGCCAACGCTGCCTTCGTTGTTCTCGCCATCGTCGCCGCTGGTCTCGTCATCGTCATCTTCTTCATCTTCCACATCTAAGCCAACTGCCGCTTCGACCATCAAGATTTGCTGATGCAACTGCTCGGCGACCTCGTGTGTGAAATAAGCCAGTACGCGTGCTTGCCTTGATGCTGCCAATAATTCAAATTGGGGCCACTCCCGGTATCGTTCCCGACCGCGTAAGTAACGCACCTCCACCATGCCTAGCGTGTCCAACCGCAACGAAATTTCCATAGCTTCCTCCTCCTAATGAGCAGAACCAACGGCTACCACATCTCTTTCTGCCGCTACTACCATCTCTGCTTTCTCCAGGATTCTTTTGTTTATTTTTTATACACAGCAAAAGGAACTCTATCTTTTGCTGTGGGGATACGATGCGACAGTGTATGGATAGAAATAACTCCTACTTGTTTTGCTATTTCTGCTATACTTCTCCACACCCGAAAATCCAGAGAGAGTTGCACCGTTCGTATGCAGCTCCGCCTCTGGTAATCGAAGCATCTATGAACGCTGGGGTAGTAATGGATGAACATCCGATTATAGACCACTTCGGGTGTACTCCCCCATCATACCACAACGGACCGGTCCTGGCACAGTACCAGCTACGAGTTTTCTCGCCCGTTTATTGCCATTGCGTCCAGGCGGCCCGCAGGCGATGGCGAGCCAGACTGAGCGCGGTGGCAATAGCCAGCAGCGTCCCCCCTAAGATGGTCAGTGCCAGGGATGGCGGCAACCCCAGCAATGGGAGGAAGAGGGCATGCATCGCAGCCACAATCACCAGCGCGGCCCCACTGAGCACAAAGAAGCGCACACGCAGGCCGACGCCTAACAGGAGCAGTACAAGCGCTTCACCTGCCAGGATCAGGGTGGGCTGCAAATTTTCGGCACTGAAGCTGAGCCAGAGCGCGGGAGCTAAGAGCAGGATCGCACCGATAACAGCGCACCATTGCCCGGTCTGGTGGTGGTATGGCAGCGTTTCGTCGCGGCTCACAAACGGCGAAACGATGATCAGGTAGCTTGCTGGTGCCAGGGAGAGGACATCGAGATGGGTCTGCCCTGAAGCTGCCAGTTCCCATGAGGCTGCCAGGGCGAGGAGCAGCCCGGCGGTATATCCACACCAGCGCCGGATCGTTGCCTGTGCTTGCAGGCGTCCAAACCAGAAGAGCAGTGCCGCCAGAACCAGCAATGCGCCAGCACCCACGTGCGCCAGCGTGCCTGCGGAGGTGAACAGACCGCCCTGCCCAATAATCACCAGCACCACACAGATCTGACCGCCCAGCCCGATCAGTTGATGCAGCTTTTGGGGAGTTGCGATGAGCGGAACCGGTGGCAACTTTTGCCAGATGAATTGCGAGCCGAAGATGAGGGTGCAGAGGAGGGTATAGCCGATCATCTGTTGCCAGAGATCCCAGTGGACAAGAGAGATGGTCCAGGCGGCCAGCGCGACCGGTACAATCATGATCTCCGGGACGCGCTCAACCAGCAGAATGATCAGCGAGAGTAGAATAAACGCGCATAAGATGGCGAGGAAAGGAACGTAATCCCGTGCTCCGTAGCCCCAGCTGGCCGTCGTCACAATGGCAACTAGCGAGGAGAGATACCACGACCAGTTCCAGACAAATCTTGCGCCACGATTGAAGAGGTGGGTAAGCAGGCCAGCCAGGCCCGTTGCCAGCGCAACGCCGGTCAGGTAGTAGACGGCGTTTTGTGCCTGGATGCTGCATAGCGTTGAAGTGCAGGTTCCATGCCACAGGTACTCGGGTGCCGTGACCAACTGCGTCGCGGATAGCGTTCCGCAGATGGCAAATCCGGCGACCACCCATTGATAGTGTGGCTTGCGCTCGAAGGAGACAACGATATAGGCGATTAGCGCATAGAGCAGCAGCGCATCGGGTATTGCTGTATAGGAGGGGTTGTTGACGCCTGCGATTAGCCCATAGATGCCAGTGAAAACTGCTGCGATAAAGGCGATGACGTAGAGTGGTAAGGAGTACTGAAGAGGGCTTGCTTGTGTGGGTCTGGAGGGTGCCAGCCAGCGCAGGCCCCCGATCCCTATGCCGAGAGTCGTACAGGAGAGAGCTATGATGGGAGGGAAGAAGCGATAGAAGCCGCCGATCATGCCCGAACAATAGAGCGATGAGGACGCAAACGCGACCGCAATCCAGAAGAGCATCGGTTCATGTTCTGCATAGCCGATCAGGTAGATATCGACAGCGAAGACGAGCAGAGCATAGGTGGTTGGAAGGTAGAGGCCGTGCATGTAGCCGGAGATGCCCATCATAATGGCCGCAAACACTGCTGTTGTGTAGAAGGGCAAGGCCCAATCGCGCCCGGCAAGGCGACTCACGCCGAAAGCCAGCAGCGCCAGGATCGGGGCCAGCCAGGTCAGGAACCAGAAAGAATTGGTCGGCATAAGCAGGGCAAGCAGCGCAAAACCGGCGGCAATAAGTAGTCGCCTTTTGAGCTGCGTCAGAGCAGCAGCTGCGTACCATGCAATCGCGATCAGTGCGACCTCCATCCCAGCTGGGAAGCCGATCCCTGTCCAGCTTTGTACGGTGCTGACAGGCGCGAATGCATCATAGATCGTAAATGTGCAGCCATAGAGAATCCCTGCACTCAGCAGCGGCCAATCCCACTGTATCCAGTTGAGATATCCCGTCTTGCTTGGAGCCTCTTCATAGAGATACTCTGCCAGGAAGCGATAGAGGAACATGGCGAGGAAAGGCAGTGCCACTGTAGTGATATATAACGCTGGCAGGCGCTGTGTAAGCGGTGGCAGGGCCAGGAGTGCAAGCAGCATCGGCAAAATGAGCAAGAGAGGGCGGCGTTGATAGAGCGCGACGCCATAGGTCAGGACGGCAAAGAAGAGCAGGAGAAAAATGATAACTTCTAGAGGTTCGTTGAACCCTAATGCAAGCACCTGACCGATACTAAAGAGCGCTACGATATCGAGCGGGGCGGCCCAGCGAGCGCTTAGTTGGTTGCGTACGAGAATGGCGAGGGCTATCAATGTCAGGGCCAGACCGAAGAAGCTCCCCAGCATGCTGCTCTGTAGCCATAAAACAACTACGCTGAAAGCTGTATTGAGCAGGAAGTCAGTGAGCAGGAGGAGCCAGGGCCATCCAGTCTGCTGTGGGGCAAGTGTGGGCTGAAATTTTGTGTGATGCTGAAGAATGCTCAGCGTGAGGAGACAACCGGCGCTGACAGCCAGGAGGCCGATGAGTGTATCGGTCGTCATTGCCAGAGGCTCTAGCAGATAGGTGAAGTTGAGCGTGGTGATGTGGAAGAAGGTTCGCCCAATGAGATCAGGGAAGGCAATCAGCGGGATGAGCGCTACCAGGACGATAGAGATGGCATCCAGCCATGCCGCCATATCTTTAAACGCCTGTAGTAGCCGTCCAGCAAAACGCACTAGCGCGTGATAGAGGAAAGCGATACCAATCAGCACAAGAATATACTTTGTCTGGCTTGCATGGTTGGCATAAGAGAAGGCAAGCGCACAGGCAAGGAACTGGAGAGTGAGGCTCTGAGCGACGCCCGTATGTCGAGTGCGCCACACGAACAGGCCCGACCAGCAGAGAAGCAGCAGTAACATCGCTGTCAGGGCGACGCGATCCTCCACTGTATACTCAAAGCTTGCTAGGAGAGAGAGGAGGAAGGTCGTCATGACGCCGAGGAGACAGACCGTTACACAGCTATACATGAGGGTGCGCACAGGTACACGCAATACGGACCAGTGACCGGAGAAAAAGCGCGAGCGGGGCAGGCGGGAAACGCTGAGCAGGGCGGGGAAGGCCAGCACCATCAACGTACTCGGCCACCATCTGACAGTCAGATGAAAATGGATGGCAAGGGCGAGATCGGCGACCGCCAGGGCCACGACCGCAAGATAGGCAAAGAGACTGAAGCGCTGATAGACGGCCAGCATACCATAGATGAGGGCTGCGTAGATGGCCGCAATCGAGATCAGCAGCGGCGTTGCGATCGGCACGAGATTGTTCGTGACCAGGCGATACCCGGAGAAACCTACCAGCGGTATCAACAGGGCAAAGATCGCCGTGTAGATGACGGCCACAATGCGAAAGCTCTGGAAGCGGTAAGAGATGATACCAACGGCGCCGAAGACCGCATGAACAATAAACATCAGCAGAAAAGCTAATACAAGATTGGTAGTTGTGCTAATAAAACTTAGCGAGCCAACGAGAATGAGAAAGGCCCCCAGGGAGGCGACGATATTAATGGTCTGGTCTTCCAGAAAAGACTTCAGGGAAAACATCTTGCCTGCTGGTTTCGAGCCACTCTGAGCGTTTGTAGCGGATAGAGCAGGCGAGAAGACCGGGGCCGCAGGCGGTATTTGTGTCTCCATTATTTCTGGATGAGATGGCGATAATTGGGAAGATATTTTGCTCTGATTGTTGATGACGGCTGGCTCATTCTCATAATGGGCCAACTCTTTTTGTTGTTCTAAGTAGTTCAGGCGTGCTTGATACCGTTGGAGAAGCTGAGTGATGGTCAGGCTTGCCCCGCCATATGTGATGACCCGCTGAAGATCGTCGAGCGCATGGTGGAGAAAAGACTCTTCTCTGGATGCATCGATTGGATAGCCGCAGCGAGGGCAATCAGTTTGCAGAGTGGCGACCTGTAAGCCGCAACAATCGCAGTATGAGAGAGATGAGGATGATAACATCTCCGGCTCCTTCTTTAATAGATCTTTGATGAAAAATTGCTGGATAATTTGGCAATGATGTATAGGTTGAGATTTATTGCAACGCTATAGCGAGTGTACGGCAGGGCAACTCAGCAGAGAAGTGTCAAATGACCTATCACAAAAGGGTTACGATGGTGCGGTCTATCGTCGCCGGAAGATATAATAACGGTTATGAATGTATCGAACATCCTACAAACAGTCTATCTCCAGATTCTCGCCATGCTCCGGCACTCCTTCAAAATAGGGGCGTTCGCGATTATTTTTGATGAGGAACAACGCGTGTTGCTCTGTCATAGAAGCGATGTGGACCTGTGGAACTTGCCGGGCGGCAAAGTGGAGCGTAATGAGAAGCCGCGCCGGGCGGTCGTGCGTGAGGTGAAAGAGGAGACACGAGTCAAGGTGCAGGTCAGGAGACTGGCCGGCGTCTATATCAATTTTGGCAGGGCTGTGATCAGATTTGTGTATATTTGTGAGATTGTCAAAGGCAAGCCGGGCGCAAGTGATGAGACGGACGAGAGCGACTATTTTGCTTTGACGAAATTTCCGCGCAACACCTATCCCGATCATCGGCAATGGGTCGAAGATGTGCTGGCAGACCCGACCAGATTGCACCTCAAGATCCAGTCGGGGCCATCCGCAAAAAAATTGTTGAAGCAGGGGAAGCTGTGAGCATCGCTATTCCTTTGGCCGTGTCGCCGCGATGGTTTGTGCGCCCGTGACGGTCAGCAGATCGCTCACACGCAGTTCCAGATCGATCCCGCGCTGTCCGCCGCTGACGAGGATTTGTTCGTATTGTAAAGCGGCCTCATCGAGATAGACAGCGAAGGGGCGATTGAGCAGAGCCAGGGCGGAGATGCCGCCAACCTTCAAGCCGGTCAGCTTCTCCGCCTGATCGTGGCTGGCCATGCGCACACTTTTTACGCCAAGCTCGCGTGCTAAGAGTCGCACATCGATCTCGCGATTTGCGGGGACCATGACCAGCAAGGGACGAGTGTTTGGCACATCTTCGCGTAACAGGACCAGCGTCTTAAAAACCTGATCGGCAGGTTTGCCAATGGTGGCGGCGACCAGGACGGCATCATGGATCGTATCGGGAAAGAGATCGATCTGGTACGAGATTTTACGGGCATCCAAAGCCCGCATCGCCTGTGTGCGTGGTGTTTTTGCCATAGAGACCTCTGAGACTAGATTCTAAGCAATGAGTATAGCATAGACTGCTAAGGAGAAGCCCATGCCCATAAATGAGACCCCAATCTCTCACAATCTTGCCCATATCTATTGGATAGGAGGTTCGCCCTGTTCTGGTAAAAGCGCTATTGCCGATGCTTTTGTGAAAAAATATGGATTTGTGCTGTATCATTGCGATCAAGCATATTACAAGTACTGTAAGCTCATCACTGCGGAACAGCAGCCAACTTTTCACCGCCTGATCCATCTGTCCAGTGAGGAGCTGTGGATGCGTCCGGTGCCGCAACAGGTCGCGGAAGAGATAGCGTTCTATTTATCCCTTGCCATGCCACTTCTCAAAATGTTGACGGTGTGTTTCTAAGTAGGCATCGGACGAGTAGAACTGGTCGTAGAAATCCATGTCCAGATGGTGAGCTTGCACGAAAATATTGCAGTAGATGCTGGGAGTGGTGGCCGGGAACTTGCCGTAGGTCTCGTAGATATACTGTGTGATCTCTCCGGCGCACTCGATCATTTCGGAGCTATAGCGTTCGACGGCTGTTTTCACTGCAGCATTTTCACGGAAAGGACCCGGGTGTTGCGGATCAAAGGTGCCACGCGGGCCGAATTTGAGCGAGACGAGATGTTCGACCGCCGCCCGCATATCCTGGTAATATGGAGGGCAATGTCCCTCAAAATAGCCGTTCAGGCCAACAGGATTCGGCTGCGTCCAGGTGGGATGACGCGTAAAGAGAAAGCCAACTCCAGGGACCCCCTCGTCGGCATCAGCCCCAAGAAAACTGTTCCCATTGATCCCCGTATGCAGCCAGCCGCCCAGGCCCATTGCCTGCAGCAGTAACAGGGTATTCTGACCAATGATAGCCATTTCAGTACAGGCATCGGCAAATGTATTGCGCTCCAGATCAAAGAGCGAGATCCGGCGATTCTCGTCGAGCAAACCACTGCGGATATATGGTTGGAGATTTCCACAGGGGCGGTTCTGTTGAGGATCGACGATGATGGTCTTATTCATTAACGTGATGAAGATGATATTCAGTGTCATCTGAGCCAGATCAATAACTGGAGCAAACACCGTCGTCCCTGGTTTATTGGTGTTCCAGAGATTATGAGCGGACATATACGGCGTTTGCGCAGGGAGCTGGACTCGTCCTGGCAGCAGCTGCACACACTGTTGCTTCACGCTGCTGACGAGTGTTTCTAGATCGGAGAGGTGAGCCAGGGGATGCTGACGCTCAGGATCGAGATCTCGAAACTGGGTTATGTAGGTGCCGTTCTCGGAGGTCCAGATCAGCTCGGATGCTTCCATGCCTGCTGAACTGGGTGATGTGCGTCCAGTCAGGCGGATAGGATAGTTACAGCCCTTCTCAGGATCACCTGATGAGGTCTGCTCGATGCCAAAATTCCACCCACTGACCCCCGTCCCGCCAAGCACGAGCAGGGTACGCTCCAGATCATTTAAGGGAACGGGTTCATGGTGTGAGGTATAGGCGAGCGGACCATCGGGGATGGACATTCCTAAGCCAAAGCGGCGTGATCGCCTGCCGAAGAGAGCAGAAAGCAGAGGGTATGTTGCCACCTCTGTCAATACCTCCTGAGTGTGTTGATCTTGATGGTCTCTCTGCACCTGGCAACCTCTTTTCTTTCTCGTTTGTTTCATGAGCACTTCAAGTATGGAACAGGGGAAGGGCGTTGTCAAACCTATGTATTTCAGTCTGTAATTGTCCCACGAAACCAGGATAACAACAGCCCCGCTCCAGTTTACGGTCGCTCTGCTCCGGCTGTTGCCAGCACCGCCGCCCAGATGGCGTTATCTGTTTCAATAAAGAGCATATTGCGCTGCGACCCACCAAAGACGAAATTGGTCGCCCCGGCCAGGATGATTTCCCCGATGAGGTCGCCCAACGGATTCAAAACCTGAACGCCACTGGATGATGAGCTATAGACATTCCCTAACTTATCCACTTTGAGGCCATCTGGAATACCCGGGGTAATAGCTGCCAGAAGCCGCTGATTTATCAAATGTCTTCCCTCCAGCACATCGAAGGCGATGATATGATGTGGCAGGTTGACATGGTAGCTGTTCGGTTCCTCAATAGCGCCACTGTCCGTAATATAGAGTACGGACTCATCCGGTGAGAACGCCAACCCATTAGGTTTGACAAACGAATCCGTCACAACAGAGACCTGCTTGCTCTGCGGGTCGTAGCGATAAACGTAGTCACCAACGACCGGTTCAGGACGAAACCCTTGCAAAAATCCGTACGCGGGGTCAGTGAACCAGATTGTGCCATCGCTCTTGACCACTACATCATTCGGGGAATTGAAGTTCAGCCCACCCCAATTATCTACCACCGTTTCCATCGTCCCTGTTCGAGGGTCCATGCGACTGATGCGAGATCGTTCAGTCTTCGTACCCTGCTCGCAAACGAGCAACTTCCCTTCTCTGTCCAGGGTCATCCCATTCGCCATATTCGCCGCTTTACGCACGATCGAGAGGTTCTGTGGGCTAACGGGGAACTGATTGCCGTTGAGCGCCAAGCGCTTGATATCAACTGAGAACTCGCCGGGGCTGATTACTTGTGGCACCGTCGTAAAATAGAGGGCATCCTCTTCACGAAGGTAGACCGGCCCTTCATGCGCATCAGTTGCTATCACCTTGACGAGTTGTGGATCTTTGCCGATCACGGCCTGAAATTCAGCACTATCTACGACGAAGGTGGAACTGTTGCCAGCCACATTTGCTGTATTGATCGCATGGTGCATACTTTCTGAAGACCTCCTGAGCTAGACTATATCCATTGGCAGGACAAAAAAGACGAAAAGCAGAGTTAGCATCACGCATATCTGCCTGCAAAAAAGAGTGTTCAATCTGTCTGCAAAAAAGAGTGTTCAATCTTCCTGCAAGCAGTATATAGGAGCTAAAAACAGTATCCTTTCTGGATACAAGCAATTTCACCTTCCAGCCCTTAGCGTGGAAGAGGTAACGAAAAGCCAGGAATCAAGCCAAACGAGAGCCATTTTTCATGCCTATATATACTGAACACAGAATATGAATAGAGGGAAAGATATTGAGTGCCTGAAAAGAGCGCAGAAAGTTGAGGAGCATATGTCTTTCAAATATCGATTGGAACAAGCCACGCCAGATTCCTTTGCAGGAGGCACAAACAGAACTGCTACCCGGCAAAATATCTCTGATCTCAGGGATATTGCCATGTACTCGACGCGCATAGAACCTGGAGGTTTGCGCGAACTGCACTGGCATCCCAACGCGGGCGAATTGAATTATTGCTTGCAAGGTCAGGGGATCATAGGGCTTCTTACCCCAGCAGGAGAGGCCGATTTCTTTCACATTCACCCCGGGAGCGTCTCCTTTATTCCTACCGGCTATGCCCACTTCATCTTCAACGAAAGCCAGGAAACGCTTCACTTAATCACGGTCTTTAGTTCCGCAGAACCAGAACACATTGATATCTCCAATACGCTTGGCAACATTTCGCGCACCTTGTGGACACAGACGTTTAACATTCCCAATGCCTGGTTTCCAGAACTGCCTCAACAGGGTGATCAGTTCCTCATCAAGAACGGACATACATTCAACGGCAATCCGCGCTGGGGGACAAAAACGAGTTCCTCCGATCCCTTCACATTCAATATGAATATGATCTCTCCTCATATCTTTGCGGGAGGAACGGCCCAGGTGTTGACCACCTCTCAGATCCCTGCTCTCGACGGCCTCACCCTGTTCCTGCTGACCGCGTATCCAGAAGCGTTACGGGAACCTCACTGGCACCCGAATGCCGGCGAACTGGACTATTGTGTGAGTGGCACGGCCCGGATGGAAATTCAGGGGCCGAATGGACAACGGGAAGGCTTTGCCATTGAGCCTGGAGATGTGGCCTACATTCCGCAAAATTACTTGCACTACATTGACAATGCCAGCAATGAGCCATTACAGTTCTTAGTATTCTTTTCCAACAACGCTCCGACCAATATTGATTTTTCACAGGTCTTCACCTCTTTCTCGCACGAACTCCTGGCAGCCAGTTTTGGACCGGATTTGAGCATTTTCAACAAGGTTCCCACACCGGGCAATGTCTTTCTCGCAGCAAAAAGACAACAAGCTGACGCCTGAGCAGTTCCATTAGCCCTTTCTTGTGTTGGCAGACCCTTCCCACAAGAATGCCTTTCAAATTGCTCTTATAGAAAAACCTTGATGATCTTCTTTGAAGAAAGAAAGGACAAAAAGCGATGACCCAGGTTATCACACCGCCAGTGCTGTTACGCGCCAGTGCGCCAGCAGCCACGCTCCTTGCAAAGCTAGGCCCTCTGGGCGAATTGCCAGGAACCTGGATGGGCCGGGGGTTCAATCTGATTTCCTTACCAGATTTTCAGAACCAGCACTCTTTCCGCCTGAAACTGAATGCAACGCAGGAAACACTAATGTTTACCTCTATAGGTGCGCCAATCCCAAATCGCGGTTTTTTTCAAAACGATATTTTCTTCGTGGGGCTTCACTATTTTCAGCAAATCAGCGATGCCTTTACCAGTGGAGGATTGCACCTCGAAACGGGGATGTGGCTTCACTTGCCGGAGACAACCGCTCCAGCGCAAAAGACCAGTATCGTTCGTCTGAGTACTATTCCTCATGGTGATTCTCTTTTAGCACGAGGCTACGCCACTACTAACAATGGTTTCTCCCCACCATTTGCACCAGCTGACACGCTTCCATTTACCCTTGATCCACAGACCGGGGCCAGAAACGATGTGACCGACCAGCAGTATCTTGCTCCCTTCAACAATGCTCAGTTGCCTCCAGGCATCCCGGCCAGATCCCAATTTGATCCAGGTCTTGTCCTCTCCGAAGTGCTTCATAACGAATTCCAGGCAGGACAAAAGATGGATCAGGCGCACGTCATCCAGGTAGATGCGAGGCCGGTCGGTGGTATTAACGATACTCCGGTGCAGCCTCAAACGGAAGATGTTGGCGGCATCGTGAATATACCGTTCGTGCGCGTCAATGCCAATGCCAGCAGTTTTTCGGCGCGGTTTTTTATCGAAACAATGCAGGACACAGATGGCCGTCAGTATTTGCAACTCCAATATATACAGATAGTTATCCTTGAGTTTGAAAACCTGCTCTGGCCGCATATTTCGGTAGGAACGCTTGTGAAACAATAAGAAATCCCATTTGCTCTATTCGGGAGAACAAGCAATGGAGGCAGAAAACTCAACCAGGAAGGAAGCAGCGCAGAGCGAAGGTGACAGGACGCTTCTCTCTGCGCAACGCTTGTATCAACATGATCCTCTGCTCGTACTACTCAAAGACAAACTACATCTCGCTACGGCCTGGATCGTCGTAGGGGGATTCGTTGTGGTAGGCTTCTGCTTTTTTCTCCTCGGCCCCCTTTTTCAGAGCCACTTCCAGCCATCTGTTTCTTCAGGTGACATGTTTGATGTGCTTTTGTTTACGCTCGGTACGACCTTGAGTTTGCTCATCTACTTGCAGCTTCCTGCCTGGATGGCCTCGCTTTTTAATGGCTTGAGTACCAATGGAGTCATTGGCCCATCTCGGGAGGAGTCGGCAGATGCAATGTCTTATGCACGCTTTTTGGAGTACATGATCTCCTGGGTAGATAGTGGATGGTGGAGCCTTGCCATTGGAATACTCACCATCTTCTATTTCCTGTACGGCATTTTCATTTTCGCTCCACAAGCAACAACGGCGCCGCCACTAGAGTTACTCGTGAGTTTTCTCACTACCACGTTTCCAGCCTTCTACACCTTCCTGTTCGGATGGCTGCGCTTGATCCTGCTTCTCATCTTTCTTAATCGGTTGTTTGTTCTGTTCCGCATTCGTGTCAGGCCACTCGCTCCCGATAGCTCTGGTGGCCTGGCCGCTCTGAATCAACTCGGGTGGGTGAGTGCTGCCATCATGGTTGCAAGTACCCTGTTTTTAGTTGCATTTCACGAATTTCCTCCAATCGCTTTATCCCCCTATGATATCGCTGGAGCGACCATCAGCTATCTGACCCTGCTCGTCGTGCTTGCCATCGGGTGGTTAGCGCTGCCCCATCAGGTCATGGTCCAGGCGCGTAATCAACAGTTACAGCCGCTCACTGAAGAGTACGAACGGATGCTTGTGGAGACAATGCCGGCAGGCGATGAACAGACAGCGCAGATTGTAGCAGGTACGGAGCGCCTGGCAGCTCTCAAACAGCGCTATGAGTTAGTCCAGGAGACTTTCCCTATCTGGCCCATCCAGGTTGTAGAGATGCGCCGATTAGCGGTGGCCTGGCTCTTACCAGCCCTCATGGCATTGCTTCCATCAATTTTCGCTATCTTCACCAGAAAGTGACAAGAGACAGAGGTGCAGCCTTGACGCTGGCTGTTAGCCTATGCTAATATCTGAGTAGGGAAGTCAGATATTAGCATATCCTTATCAGAGATATGTGATATAGCCATTGCGTACCGCTCTGACAATATGCTGCACATCTGGCGTGAATATGGGTAGGGCCAGCACAGGCCGAAGATCGTAGAAACGCGAAGATGTTGCAAGCACCTGTTGTTATGGACAGAGCGAAGGAGAGACTCGATGAAGCAGTTTCACAATTGCACTTGCGCCTATTGTAACGCATCACTGAAATGGTGGAATGCACAGACCTGCACAAAATGCCACCGTAGCGTATGCAGCCATCATGCAGCCGTCACGCGCTACTCTCAAAAGTCCGTTTTGCAGTCAGTTTGTACCTGCTGCACTGAACAGACTGTTGTGAGCCTGCCAACTGCGGTCGTTGTTGCTTCGGCCCCGCTCGTCTCTCCTGCGGCAAAAGAAGCTATCGCGCTCTAAACGGGTATCAATGCATTAAACCGTAGCATCCTCACAGATGGTAGGTATGGCGCTCTGAGGAGCTGTTGTTGTTCCACCAGAGCCTTTACGCGGAAGAACGTACTGCTTTGCCTCCGCTAAGGCTTGCTCAAAGTTCCTCTGCACATCGCTCTCACGGTAGATGATCTTCTCATCGTCTACCAATGGTCTGCCAAAACGGAACATGCCATCCTGCTCTGTATGCTCCACATGTGGTAACTTTTGCGGCTTCGGGAAGTGGGTACGCCCGATTGGATAGGGCATATGGAATGAGAAGCGCAAATCAGGAAATACGGTATTGGTGATTTCCAGATAGTAGAGCGCATAGTAATCTTGCTCAAAACTGACACTACAGTGAGGACACTGCTTCACGTGCTGCGTATTTTGATAGTAATATTCCCAGATAGAATCGTAATAGCCCTCATATTTCTCTTCATAATGTTCCTGACAGAGCCAGAGATGGTGTTTATTGGGATCAGGTGGGCGATAAAACGAGAGGTGCGCATAGGATGTTTGCGCCAAAAGCCACATGGCCTGATTTTTCCGCTCATACCACTCGTCCCGCCGCGCCGCATACGACTCGGCGTGCTTCGTGTCTCGCAATGCTTTGCGCTGATTCTCTTTTGCCCAGCGCGAGGCCCAGATCGTCCAGTAGGCAAGCGCCAGCACCTGTGCCAGTTCAGACGATCCCTGTAGCTCCCACTCATCAATGGTTTGCTGCCAGGACTGAAGAAACTGCTGGCGTTTCTGCTGATTGGTCTTTCTGCTTTCCCGGGCAAGCTGAGCAGCAGCTTGTCGGCGCACGTGTACCTCGCTTTGATGCACTGCCCGCCACTGTTGAATATCGGCTGGTGAGATCAAGAGAATTTCGCGGCGATCATGGACGGGATACTCCAGATCACGACCTGATTTTCTGAATATGCGATATTCGAGGACCGGCAGTTTCCCTTCTTTGACCCAGCGCCTTCGCTCGATCGGCGTACATTGCAGAATCTCCTCAAGCTCGACAGGCTCGACCGCCAGTTCGTACAAAAACGTTTCCAGTAATCGAGCCTGCTCGTCAGCGTTGGCCTCTATTTTTGCGAGCAACTGCTCGATAAGCATCTGTTTGGTTATTTTTGCCGCTTTTGCCAATCCCAGAAACTCTAAAATTTGCGCTTTAGACAGAGCAAAAGAAATGAACTTTGGTGACATGCTTTCTCCTCTTAGCAGACGAAAATGTGTCTCTAAGAGAAGAAATACCGTGCAAATTCCTAAAAGCGGAAAGGAAGCGAGCTAAGGCACCTTTTTTGTCAGGTTGTGCGCCCGCCATTGCGCCAGCTCTTCATCCATCTTTTGCATATGTTGACGCCTGATGCGTGCCTGTTCAATGCGTTCGGACTCCTCCTGATTGGCCGGGGCCAGCGGCGGCACGGGCGTTGGCTTGCCCTCTTCGTTGAGGGCAACGTAAATAATCGAGCTGCTGGCGATGTGGCGAATCTCGCCGGAGATCAGGTCTTCGGCGGTCACTTCAACGCCAACCTCCATGCTGGTGCGGCCAACATAATTCAGAGCGCAATTGACGGAGACCATATTGCCAATATAGGCGGGTGCGAGAAAGTCAAAGCGATCGACCCGGGCGGTCACACATGGCCGCTGGCTATGCTTCATCGCCACCACCCCCGCTGCCTCGTCAACCATGCGCATAATGGTGCCGCCATGTACGTTCCCCTGCCCGTTGCCATCGATGAGTTCCATAATGCGACACGTCGTACTGCGCGAATAGGCGATGCTGCGGCCCCTGGTGAGATCCACCTCCGGGAACGAAGAACGCGTGGCCTTTATCTTGTCAAACGGATTCATAAAATATCCCTCAAAATTTCTAAACTGCTATGTATCGATCCTCTCGCTATGGGAGGGTTGTTGCTCTTGTTTGGTCTCGCTGATCGCGGCTTTACTCTTGTCTTGAATCATGAACCAGGAGCAGCAGGCACCAAGCAAACCCAGTACTGAGCAGATCAAGGCCGCGAAACGGAAGCTGGCGACAAATGCCTCGTCGATCGCCTGTTTGATCTGTGTACGCGCCTCACCACTGATACCGTCTGGAAGCTGGATTGCAGCCAATCTATGCCCTTGTGCTGCGATGCTTTGCTGGACAGAGATCGGGAGCGGCAATTGTGCCAGCTGGTGGACAAGGTTGTTTTGAAAGGTTGCCACCACTACTATACCCAGAACCGCGATTGCAAGCAAGCCTGCTGTACGCGCCACCGCATTGTTGATGCCCGATGCGATCCCCGTATGCCCTTCTGCGACCGACCCCATCACAACTGTCGTCAGCGGCGCAACGGTGATCGTCATGCCCAGGCCCATGACCAGCACAGCAGGGAAAAAGGTGAGCCAGTACGAGCCGCCGACGCCCGGCACGGCGAACAGGGCAAAGCCGAGGGCCGCAATAACCGGGCCAACGACCAGGGGTAGCCTGGCTCCATAGCGTTCCACCAGTCCACCAGCCCAGCGGGAGAGCGAGAACATCAGCAGGACAAACGGGAGGAGGGCCAGACCGGCCAGCGTGGGAGGATAGCCCTGTACCTGAATCAGGTTGAAGGGCAAATAAAAGGTAATCCCATTCATTGCAGCATATAACAGGAGCGTTAGCAGATTGGCCCCGCTGAACGAGGAGGAGCGAAAAAGGGAGAGTGAGATCATGGGATTGGCGATATGTGTCTCCAGCCAGATGAATGCGGCAAAGACGACGATGCCGATTGCCAGGATGCTCAAGACCAGCGGATGCAAAAAGCTGAGCGACCCCGCTTCGATCAGGCCATATACGATCGTGCCAAGTCCAATGGTGGCAAGGAGCGCACCTCGCCAATCGAGTCTGCCCTGAGCCGCCTCATCTCTGCTCTCCGGGACGTGCCAGAACAGGACCACCAGCACAATCGCGGCGAGGGGAACGTTGAGGAAAAAGACCCAGCGCCACGAAGCATACTGTACCAGCCCTCCTCCCAGCACCGGACCGATGGCAGAGGTAATAGAGGTGAAGCCAGACCAGGTGCCGATGGCTCTGCCGCGCCGATTGGCATCGAAGGAGGCGCTGATAATAGCAAGGCTGCCCGGTACCAGCAGCGCGGCACCGATCCCCTGCACCGCACGGGCGAGAATCAACGAGCCGATCGTGGGTGAGAGGCCACACCAGATCGACGCGAGGCTAAAGAGGGCAATGCCGGTGGCAAAGATGCGCCGCCGCCCGAAATGGTCGCCAAGCGAGCCGCCAAGCAGAACCAGTGATGCCAGCAGAAGCAGATACGCTTCGACAACCCATTGCACATCGGCAGCGGTAGCGTGCAGGTTTTCTTGCAACACTGGTAGGGCGACGTTGACGACTGAACCATCGATAAACGCCATGCTCGATCCAAGAATCGTCGCGACCAGCACCCACATCCCGGATGGAGGTCGCCCCGAAGCCGTCTGCGGCGCTGCATCGATCACTCCCCTGTCACAGGGGCATTGTGTGATGTTACTCATCTTGCTCATCTCCCTTTGCAGCATAGATGTTTTTGATAGAAGATAAAAAATTTGTCGCAAAACCACTTGACAAAGCGCAAAGATGCAGGTACACTATCAACAGTGGAACTTGACAAACAGCAAAGACATATGGGAATGTAAATGCAGGATAATATTTCCTTGCAATCATCCTCTACCACTATACTCTACAAGAGTACACGCCGGGAGGTGTAGCAATGACACAGATTATGAACCAGATGATCCATGTGCGCTTCGATGGACGCAGCGAAGAGTTGACGGCTACTATGCTGCACCTGGCGAACCCGGCGACCGACTCCCAGATCAGACAGGCCATCGTCAGTCACTTTGATCTCCCTATAAACTATCTGGACGATCACGTTATTGTGCGCACCAGCAACGCGATCATTGTTCGTCCAGAGGCCATCTACGGCTAACGCAAGAGCAACTACCTGGGACGCGCTCTCACTGGAAGAGCTTACATACTAATTACCGAAAGGTACGCGAGTTCGAATCTCGCCATCTCCACCGTTTATTCGGGGATGTAGCTTAGTGGTCAAAAGCGATTAGTTTTTCTCCGCTCCTTCGACTCGCGCGTCCCAGACTTATCTTATCTCTCTACAAATGTAAAAAAGAATGGGGCCAGGGCGCACCCTGACCGGGTGAGCTTACAAACTTTTGGATCTGGATGTTGGGAGTTCGATTCTCTCATCCCTGACTATCAGGGATTAGCTCAATGGTAGAGCGCCAGTTATGTTTTCACAGCTCATTGAACTTGTGCGCCCTATCAAGCCCTGCCTAAAACGACCTTACAATTAAAAAGATGTAAAAAGATAGTCATGTTGGGACGCGCTCCAACCTGGAGAGCTTACAAACTTTTTGGACTGTCAATCCAGAGGCCGTGAGTTCGACTCTCACCAGCCCCGTTCGAGGGGCTGTAGCTCAGCGGTAGAGCACTTGTTTTCACAGCTCTTTTAACTCGCGCGTCCCAGCCTGATCTTTCATCCTATCATCAAGCAAGCGTATTTGTTGCCCTGTACTCTAACTTGAAGAGCCTACAAACTGGATTGATTTCACCTCCAAAGTGAAAGCAGTTGGTTCGACCCCAACCTCCCGCGCCTCATGCGGGAGTAACACGGCTCCTTGAACTCGTACAGGGCATTATTTTGCCGCAAAAGACCTCATCTGTGAACTCGTACATTGCCAGAAGGTGGGGGACATGATATTGGTAATGTACTCTAACGAGAAGAAAGAGGTGGAAATCATGACGCAGAGCCACGAGCAGGATATCCGTGTGCAGATCCTCGATTCTTTTTTGACCACGCCTCATCGCCACTTCGAGGAACTGGCCCCTCTCCACAGCAGCGCATTGGAGCGCGATCCGCTCTTTTATGGCCATCTTGCCGCCTGGTACTTTGAGAAAGGCAGCGTGCGCGATCATAAAGTGTTGTTTATTGCGCACCTGATGACCAGCGAGTATCCAGAGTTTCGCGGCGCGGCCTGGATGCTATTGCAACAGCAGGCCCCGTACGAGGTGGCCCGCGTGCTGGATCATAGCAAGCGGGTAATTGGTAAAGCGCCGCGCTCGCTCAAGAGCGCCATTACGCGTTATCTCAAGACGCGCGAACAGAACGTCAAACAGTTTGACGGGGCCGCGTTGCGTGCGCGTGACGATCTCAAGCATCTCTATGCCAGTCTGCGCATCAAGCCGGGGCCACGCGCCCAGGCGATTCTCTTTGACGAGCAGCCGCCGGAGGATAGCCCGCTGGCCGCCCTCAAACATCTGGCGAAGGCGGAGAGCGCTGAAGAGCAGGCTCAGATCATTCTGAAGCACAAGATCCCGTATACAACGGCGATTGGAGCACTGAAAGAGATCACGCCAGCTGTGTTGACGATGCTGATCAATGCCATGACGCCCCAGGAGGTCATTAACAATCTGGCCGCGCTCAAGCGGCGTGGCGCGATGGATGATCAGGCAATGAAAGCGCTGGTCGAGCGCAAATTGCAGGAGGCTCAGAGCGACAAGCGCGTCTCGGCATTCAAAGCCAGCGTGGCAGTAGAGGCAGCAGAACTTTCCGGCGAGATCGCGCGGCAACTTGAGGCCGTGACTGAGGCGCAGGTAAAGCGGCAGGGCAAGATCACCCGACCGACCGCTCTGTTGATCGATAAATCCTCATCTATGCATGAGGCTATCGATCTAGGACGCCAGATCGGGGCGATGGTCTCGCTCATCTGTGAGCGCGATCTATTCACCTATGCATTTGATACGCACGCCTATCCCGTTCAGGCGCAGGGCAAGACGCTGGCTGATTGGGAGAGCGCAATGTTGGGCATCTATGCGCGGGGTGCGACATCCTGTGGAGCGGCTTTGCAGGCGATGGTGGGTGAGAAACAGCGCATTGAGCAGATCATCATGATCACAGACGCCAACGAGAACCGTGAGCCGTGGTTCAAAGATGCATACGCGGCCTATGTCGAGCAGATGTCTGTCAAGCCGGAGTTGATCCTGGTGAAGGTTGGGCAGGCCAGCGAGAAGATCGAGGCGGCCTGCAAAGCGCTGGGCGTCGTCGTCAATGTCTTCAACTTTCAGGGCGACTACTACGCGCTGAGCAACCTCATTCCCTTGCTCAGCCGTCCGTCGCGAGCCGAACTGATCGACGAAATTCTGGAGTATCCACTCCCGGAAAGGCAGGTAGCACACGCATGAAAGCGATAGAGGAGATCAACGCGCTCGATCTGGCCTTTGTGGTGGATACGACAGGCAGTATGAGCGGACTGATTCAGACAGCGAAAGAGCAGATGGTCGCGATGTTGACCCGGCTCACTCAGACAGCAGAGATAGCGGTCAATATTCGCCTGGGCGTTGTAGAATATCGCGATCATCCGCCCCAGGAGCGCTCGTTTGTCTATAATGTGCATCCTTTTACCGCCAACATGCAAGATGCGCAACGTATGATCAATGAGCTGGAGCTTGGGGGCGGTGGAGATCTGCCGGAGGCGGTGTTTGATGGTATTCTGGGGGCGTGTCGAGAGTTGCAATGGCGTGAGCATGCGCGGCGGTTGCTGGTGCTGGTCGGCGATGCGCCGCCGCATGGAGTGGGGACAAGTGGCGACAGCTTTGCGAAGGGGTGTCCCTGTGGCGAGACGATCGAGAGCGTCACCGCAGCAGCAGAGGAAGCCGGTATCACGCTCTACGCGCTTGGCATGACGAAAGAGACCAACGACTCGTTTACACGGCTCAGTCAGGCAACGGGCGGTGAGTTTTTTGCTGCTGCACGCGCTGAGGACGCTATCACGCGCCTGCAAGCGATCCTGACGAAAGAATTTCGTCAGATAGAGTTCGATCGGCGCTTGCTCGCTTTGTGGCAGACGCCGCGCTCGTTGGATGCCCTGACGCAGCAACTCGAAAGCAGCCGCCCAGCTGTCGCAGCCGCAATCAGCCGACTCGGCGCAAGAGGATTATTGCAATAAGAGAAAGAAGAAGGAGAAATACGCGATGACTCACAATGACGAGCAGGATGTGCGCGTGCAGATCCTCAACTCCTTCCTGACCACGCCGCATCGTAAGCTGGAAGAGCTGGCACCGCTGCATACAAGCGCTCTGGAGCGCGACCCGCTGTTCTACGGCCATCTGGCTCCCTGGTACTTTGAGAAGGGAGAGGTGAGGGACCATAAACTATTGTTTGTTGCCCACCTCGCCACCAGTGAACACAAAGAGCTACGCGGTGCGGCCTGGATGCTGCTTCAGCAGCTTGCACCCTATGAGGTGGCCCGCGTGCTGGACCATAGCAAGCGGATAATCGGGAAGGTGCCGCGCTCGCTCAAAAGCGCCATTATGCGCTATCTCAAGACGCGCGAACAGAACGTCAAACAGTTTGATGGGGCTGCGCTGCGAGCGCGTAACGATCTCAAGCATCTCTACGCCAGCCTGCGCATCAAGCCGGGGCCACGCGCTCAGGCGATTCTCTTTGATGAGCAGCCGCCGGAGGATAGCCCGCTGGCTGCCCTCAAGCAACTGGCGAAGGCGGAGACCGCTGAGGAGCAGGCGCTGATCATTCTGGAGCAGAAGATTCCCTACACCACAGCGGTCGGCGCGATCAAGCACGTGACGCCGGCGCTGCTGGTTGCGCTGATTAACGCGATGTCGCCGCAGGAAGTCATCAACAACATGGCGATGCTCAAGCGGCGGGGGGCGCTGGATGACAAAGAGGTGAAGGCGCTGATCGATCAAAAGATTGTCGCCTCCGCCAGCGACAAGCGCGTGTCCACGCTGAAGGCCAAGAAAGCCATTGAGGCCGCCCAGCTCGATGAAGAGACTGAGCAGCTATTGACCGAGGTAACGGATCGGCGCGTTGCAGCGAAGGTCGAAATCAAGCGGTCAACCGCGCTCTTTGTGGACAAGAGTGGCTCGATGACGAAGGCTATCGAGGTTGCAAAACAGCTTGCCGCGCTGGTGGGAGCCGTGATCAGTGCAGAATTTCGCGTCTATGCCTTCGATTCGGCGGCCTTTGAGGTGAAGGCGAACGTTAAGGGCAAGGAGCGCCCGATGTTGAGCGACTGGGAAAAGGCGTTCAAGCTGATCAAAGCTGATGGTGCTACCTCGATTGGTGCGGCACTGGCGAAAATGCTCAAAGATAAATTTATCGCTGAGCAGATCGTCATCGTTACCGATGAAGGGGAGAACACCGCGCCGCTCTTCCACAACGCCTATGCAGAATATGTGAAGGAGATGCAGGTCGCTCCAACCGTGATTACGGTGCAGGTTGATGGCTCCAATCCGAGCTTTGTAGCTGGTCTACAGAAGCAGGGGATTGAAGTGATGCGCTACCAGTTTCACGGCGATATGTACAGTGTCGTCAATATTCTCCCACTGATGGCGATGCCGAGTCGCGCTGAGCTGGTGGATTTGATCATGCAGTACCCGTTGCCGGAACGTCCACAACGGATCATGCCGGTTGGATAGAGGGGATCTCCTGTCTAAGAACAGGAGATCTTCATTATAATGAAATTTAACCAGATAAACAGGGAACGTAGAGGGCTGTCGTAGTTGCGCGACTTTATCGCGCTTTCGAACCATACCACAAGCCGACCCAGC
>JAICIM010000484.1 GCA_025928885.1 Ktedonobacteraceae bacterium
CACTCACCAGGGGTCAGAAAGGACGGCGTTTTTCCCCTCGCAAACACGTGTTCACGAGCTAAGGACTCTTTTTTGCTCACGATCTCAGTACCCAATACACAGGCGCGATAAAGTCGCGCAGCTACGACATTACTGCCGTTTGATCTCCACCTGCTCGTTGCGCACACGCACATCATAGCGGGGAGCCGCCACCGTCGCGGGACCGGTGAGGACGCGCCCATCACGCATACAGAAACGCGAACCATGCCAGGGACACTCAACGACATCGCCGGTCAGCGTGCCTTCGTCCAGCGGCCCACCGGCATGAGAGCAGGTCGCGGAAATCGCGTACACCTGCGTACCCTGACGGAGCAGAACGACCGGAACGCCACCAGCCATGACGCGATAGAGCTTGTTCTCTGCCACTTCCGCAAAGGGCATAACAGCCTCATATCCCTCCGAACCTGCCTCCCATGCCGTGTGGTTGACATTGGTTCCCTTCACAAAGACAAGATCGCCGCCGAAATAGGCCGCTGCAAGAACCGCTATCAGTCCCAGAAAACCAAGAATAGCTGCCGCCACGTTTTCACGCGCCCCGTCCGGCAAGCGCAACACAAAAGAGACCAGATACAGGACCACCGCCAGCACGTTGAGGCCAGCATGATACAGACCAACGCGCCGCTCACCGCCATAGGTATCGCTCCAATCGGCAAGACCCGTGACGGCGGCAAGCACAGCACCGATCAGACCAACAATAACCGTCACAAATGCGCCCTGTGCGGCCCAGGCAGAGGAGGCGGGAGCAATCAGCCAGATGATGTCGAAAATCGCAGCCAGCACCCAGGCTCCAATAGGGATGTCGGTAATTGCCGGGTGCAACGGGTGGCCCAATAACGTTCCGTTCAACAGCGAACGAAACAACCTGGGCGGCTTGCTCCGCGCTCCAATCACTATCTGAATTCCATGCTGCAATCCATCGCTAAAACGTTCCAGTGCTGGTTGACGGGGAGTCGAAACGGCTTCGTTCTCAGATGTAGACATTACTTTGTCCTTCCGGGTGATGAAAATGCATCGACACTTGATGCACACTGATTAGCAACAAGACCAGATCATGTAGGTTTCATACCATAGTTCGTCAAGAAAGTCAATGAAATTATTGACTTTCTTGACAACTTGCGTCATACTCTGTATAGTGTCGCAACAACGAAAGGGTTTTACCATGTCTATAAGCATCTGGAATCAGCGTTTTTTCAGCAGTACACGCGGACGCATCGTGATGCTGTTGCGCAGGGCCAGCCGCACGGTGGATGAGCTGGCCCAGGCGCTCGATCTTACCGATAATGCGGTGCGCACTCACCTCACCACGCTTGAACGCGATGGTATCGTTCAGCAGCGGGGAGAGCGCCGCAGCACAAGCAAACCGGCCCATGTCTATGACCTGACCCCGGCAGCCGAGCAACTCTTTCCCAAAGCCTACGGTCCGGTCCTTCAGCGGCTACTAGCGGTTCTGTCCCAAAAGCTCGCGCCGACAGAGCTGGAAGCGATCCTGCAAGAAACCGGGCGCACGCTGGCAGCCCGGCAAGAGAGTTCTGCCAGCACGTTGCAGCAACGGTTGGATGTGGCAGTGGAAGCCCTGAACGAAATGGGCGGGATGGCCGAGCTGGAACAATGCGAGCATGGCTATTGCATTCATAGCCATGCCTGTCCTCTGGCAACGGCAACGCAAAACCATCCTGCCATCTGTCAACTCGTCGAAGCATTTATCGCCGAAGTCGCGGGCGTTGCGGTTCAAAATAGGTGCGAAAGCGGAGAGGTGCCGCGCTGCCAGTTCAGCATCACGCTATAAAACGTATCTCAGCGCCCAGATGTTGTAGCTCAGTGAAGAAGTGGGGATAGCTCTTGGCGATATGCTCAACCCCGGTCAGCGTCAGGCCACGCTGGCTGCGTAAAGCAACGATGGCAAGCGCCATCAGCAAGCGGTGATCGCTATGACCATCGACCTCGACGCCACCCTCGATGCCACGTGGTCGGCCCTGCACAAGAATGGAGTCCTGACGAGGCATGACGGCACACCCGGCCTTCCGCAACTCGGCACACAGATCGTTGATGCGATCGGATTCTTTGTAGTGCAGGCTCTCAATATTGTAGAAGACGCTCTCCCCCTCAGCAAAGCAGGCCGCCGCAACCAGCACGGGAATGCAATCAATAATCTGGTCGCCGTCGATGTCGGCTCCATGCAAACGGCGTCCACCACGCAACGTGACGGTATCGTCGTTGACCTGAAGATCGGTCCCCAGGGCGCGGAAAGCGGCTAGCAAGGGTTCCCCAACCTCATCGCCAGGCTGCAAACGGGCAAGCCGCAAGAGGCTGCTCGGATCGCTAGCGGTGGCACAAGCGGCCAGCAGTGCGGCAGCCGACGGGTAATCGCCCGGCACCATATACTCACGCGGCTGATAGTGCTGACCACCGGCAATTGTGAAATGGCGCAGTTCGGGATCATGCTCAACAACGATCCCCGCTATCTGCAAGATATCGAGCGTGATGCGTACAAACGGCTGCGATTTCAGTTCATCCACCACCTCGATCTCCAGCGTCTCTCCAATCAGAGGAGCGAGGAAGAGCAACGAGCTGAGATACTGCGAACTGCGTGCGCCCGAAATGGCAACTTTGCCGCCATGCAGCTTGCCACCGTGAATGGTGATGGGAAGATAGCCCTCCGGGTCATTACTCTCGCACGTAGCCCCTAGCGTGGTCAGCGCCTCTAATAACTCGCGGTTCGGTCGCTTGCCCAGCGATTGTGGATGATCGGTCACAAAAGTTACGTCGGACAAGAAAGCACCCAATCCCAACAAGAGACGAAGCACCGCGCCCGCATTGCCCACGTTGATCGTTACCGGTCCGTCGCTATGTGGAACCCCCACGCCGCGTACATGCAAGACAGTATGCTGTTCGTCCTCCCACGACAGCTCAGCACCCAACGCCCGGCAACCACGAAAAAGGGCTTCGCTATCATCGCTTTCCGCCGGAAAAAATACCCGACTTTCGCCATCGGCCAACATTGCCGCTAACAAATAGCGTAATGTGTAATATTTGGAAGAAGGGACGATTGGCGCTCCTGCGATACGACTTGATGGTGCAATGTAGAGTCTTTGTAACGAGGATGTTGCTATTTCTGTCATATTTTCTGCCTGATTTCCCCTGTAGAATTCTATAGTTCAGCATGAACGAGCTTCTGCCCTGGTTTGATCCATCATTTCCCTTAACTATAAGAGATACTTTTGGACGAGAGCAAGTTGTGTAAAGGCAAAGAGATGTTATATCTCAGGACTCATTCTATCTTCATTTGTTATTGCTTTTCAACAACACAATCATTCACAAAGATATTACACTGTAATTACATATGACACGCAAATATTTTCAATTAAATTTATTATTTTCTCAAAGAACGATTTCTGGATTTGATTGATTTTAAATGCAAGTTCTGTTATACTGCTCTGTATGAACAAACCAACAGGAGGCGAGCGACAATCGTGTACCAACCAAACATCGTCATTGTAGGAGCGGGCATAGTCGGACTCTCAACAGCCTACGCGCTCTTAAAGCAGGGCATGAAACAGGTCACTGTTTTGGAACAGGCAGTTGTCGATCACCGCCGTTCGACATCTCACGGCCTTTCGCGCCTACTGCGTTTTGAGTATGGACCGGACCGGTTCTATACTCAGATGGTTCAGCTCAGTTTGAACCGCTGGCTCAGTCTGGAGCGAGCATCCAGGCGTACCCTGTATACGCCAACCGGCCTACTCTCGCTGGGCAACGAAAACGATACCGTTACCAGGGCAAGCTATCATGTGCTGCGTGAGGCAGGCATTCCTGTGAGAATGTTTTCTCGACAGGAGTGTATTACACAATTTCCTCAATTTAATACAAAGCCGTATGAATTATTTACTTATAATACCGACGGTGGTATCTTACATGCTTCTTTTTGTTTACATACCCTGAGAGAGTTGATAGTTGATATGGGAGGGGTCATACGCGAGCAGGTCCGCGTGACACGCATGGCACATGATAATCGACAGTATCCGGTGCGATTGCACCTGCATACAGGAGATGTGCTGACGGCTGATCATGTGGTGGTAGCGACAGGACCGTGGGTTCATCGGTTGCTGGCCGAGCAACGGCTCCCGGTTCGTCTGACACGACAGTATGTCCTCTATTTTGCCAATCTTCCTACTGCGGCCTTCAAACGTAACACGTTCCCGGCCTTCCAGGCTGATGATCTCTATGGCTTTCCTATCCATAACACGTGCGGAGGGTATGGTCCCGGCTGGCTGAAAGGAACCTCTCATAGCTTTGGCAGCTCGGTTGATCCCGATGAAATACCACATATGGACGAGCAGGTAGTGACACATATTGCCAGAAAGCTACGCACACTGCTACCAGCGCTGGAGCAGGCAGAACTTGCGCATATCGATTCATGCATCTATGATGTTAGCCCGGATGAAGATTTCATTCTGGATTACCTGCCGGATGATCCGCGCATCGTTTTCGCCACCGGCCTCACGGGACACGGCTTCAAGTTCGGCCCGTTGCTGGGTGAACTGCTCAGTAGCCTGGTGCGTCAAACACGGCCTCCCGTAGCGCTGGATCGCTTCCAGGCAGCACGCTTTGGCACGATACACGCCGGTTCGGTTGCATAAGCAACTGCTGTGTGGAGATTTGCGCCCTACCTCCACACGTAGGTACTGAAATAAATGCTGACGCCAACAATAATGTTGACCAGGGTCAGCCCTAACCCGATGACGGCCAGCGCTACCGCCCAGGTTGCCATTGTATACAAACCAGTTACGCGACGACCCACCAACCCCATGACAAGGCTCGTGATCGCAATTGGCAACCCGCAAATAGGAAAAAATGCGGCGACGATGCTAAACATGCTGAGAATAAAACCGGTGCAAACGAAGCGCCTCTCGTCCTCGGTCGGCAGTGCATAGACATTGGAACGATCCGTCATCCTGCGCATCATTGCCACATAGAAACGGTCTCGCCACTGCGATGAGGTACTGGAAGCGGCCTTACGGCTTTCTTGTGATAATTGTAATTTCATAATTGCCCACCTTTTTTCTGAATCGGCCCGCCGTTTACCCAAATAATAATGCCGTCGCTACAAGAAAGTCCTTCAGCTTATAGCTATTTTACCATAGAACGCCACAAACCCCTCTCTTTACAGCATCAGTTACTAACTGAACATTAAACCGGGTCAGTAAGCGCATGCAGATGGTTTTGTGGGACCGATTCAATGGTCAACCTATTCCGACATTTTGCCTACATTCATTGTACTCCTTGCTTCCTTACCACAAAAAATAACTCTTCGCCTGTATATATGAAACGTCCCTCTCAAAATCGAGAAGAGTTTCGTAGCCGCGGGGGGGGTGGGTGGGGGGGGGGGGGTGGGGGGGGGCAGGAGG
>JAICIM010000168.1 GCA_025928885.1 Ktedonobacteraceae bacterium
CTCTGGGATGTCTCTCACATCACCACGTTTCATACGCTGGCCCGTCTCAAACAACTGGCACACCCCAATGAGCCAGAGCCGCCACTGCGCCTCGAAATGGAGCAACGCTTGATCCAACACGTAGATCGCATTATTGCTCCAACCGCCGATGAGCGTACCGAGTTGATCCGTTACTGTGGTGCAACAGCTTGCCAGGTTGATGTAATCCCCTGTGGCGTTGATCTTGACTTGTTTGTGCCGCACGATCGGCAACAGGCTCGTGAGCGGTTGCATCTCGATCCAGATCTGCCAGTCCTCCTCTTTGCGGGCAGGCTTGATCCCTTTAAAGGACCAGATCTCTTACTGAGAGCTGCAGCGATGATGGAGGAGGAGGCACAGGTTGTGATAGTGGGTGGCAGGTTGAGCGGCGATAAAGATGTCAAGGGGTTGCAGGCGCTGGCAAAAACGTTAAAGATCAGCCAGCGTGTCCATTTTTTCGGAGCGCGACCTCGCCAGGAGATGCCGCTGATCTACAGCGCGGCCCAGATAACCGTGGTGCCATCCTATCATGAAAGCTTTGGCCTGTCTGCCGTCGAATCGCTGGCCTGTGGCACGCCCGTCGTTGCCACCCGCGCTGGTGGCTTGATGACTGTGGTCCAGCATGGGGAGACCGGCTATCTGGTGCCACGCTGTCCCGGCTTTTTCGCCGAGCGGCTCGATACACTATTGTGCGATGCTGATCTCTATGCGCGTATAAGCGCGGCGGCCCGCGATTCTGTGCGCCGGTTTAGCTGGCGCAGCGTTGCCCGTCAGGTCAGTGATGTGTATGAAGCGATCATCGATGAAACCGAATGCCTGGTCGCACAATAGTTGTATGCTAACCATAGAAAAAGCTCAGAGACAGACGCTCTGAGCTTTTTGCTGTTGTGCCTGGATGCTGGCTATTGTGCCAGTGCCAGTTGAGTGATATCGTTGAAGTTCGGCGCTCCCCAGCCGGTCGAATAGTCCCAACCCGGCGTGGCTGGATAGAACAAATTATTGCCAACGGTAATGTCGTTGTAGGGATGGTAGCTTTTTGCCTGGTTTGCCAGCGTGTAGAACGATGGCACGCCTCCGACCGGCGATTTGCCGTTTTGCTGCAACGCCTGATTGACTAGCACAGCACCTGCTGCCCAGATCGGTGCGGCGGCGCTGGTGCCACCTGATGCGTACCAGGAGCCGTTATAGTAGATGGCGATGTTGGGATAAGCAGCTGCTGCTACGTCAGGCACCTGGCGCAGTCCATTCGGGGCTGTCACTGGTGCGGGCGGCAGGGTAGCGGTGAAGACCGCCTGTGACGTGCCATCATAATGGGTTGTCGTGCCTTTCCCGGTTTGCCAGGAGGGACGTTTGAAGTCGGGATTCTGGCTGACGCCGCCACCGGTTCCCCACTGATTCTGGCAGACCGGCGTGCCGTCGTCATCTCCCCACACGGTCTCGCTTGTGCGTACGTTGCTATCGTTTACTTGCAGATGCGTGCCACCAACGGAGATGGCATAGGGTGCGCTGGCCGGGAATGAAACTTCTGCAACCTGGGGCTGGCGGATGCGCAGCGTGTACGCGCCACAGTCTCCACTACTGATGAAGACAGAGATGCCTTCGCTGGCCAGCGTGCGCAAACTGCGATTGATCGCCGCCATCTCGCTCTCGCTAAAAGAGCTTTCTGCTGTGCCATAGCTGATGCTCAGGACCTGGACGCGATGATCGGTGGCGACGCGGTTCAACAGGTCAACCATTGCCTGAGCAAACGAGGTGTTATCTGCATTGGCCTGATAGACGAGGATATTGGCCTTTGGAGCCAGGGCGGCAACCAGTTCAACGTCCATTGCAGCCTCGCCCTCGCCAGCTCCCGGTTTCACTTTGCCGTCAATCTCAATATTTTCAACTTTAGGAACTGCAATTCCGGCACAGGCAGCGTAGTTGGCAAGATCGGAGGCGCTGAACGGCTCGCTAAACTCGGCAATACCAACGCTCATCCCCTGCCCCTGAAAACCCTGGCTATAGAGCTTGTCGAGTTGATAGGCCCCTGCCAGCTTCTTTGCTGTGAGCGTCTGTTTGGCACCATAGCCCTTACAATTGGTGCTGTTGGCCTGCTGCGTTTGTGTTTTGAAGCCAACCGGCGGTTTAAATTCGGGCAATGCGAAGTTGTCCAGGCCGACGATTGAATGGACATAGCCTCTGACGGAGGTTGGCAGCGTGGGTTCACCCTCCTGCATGAAGAATGTGCGGTTCAGCAGGGTGTAGGCTTTTAATTTAATATTCAGTGATTTCTCAATTGTCGATACTTTTGCTCTGGCCTGAATGGATGAGCGCATACCGTCGATGGCATCGATGGTGTAGCCCTGGCCGGTGAGCCAGCTTTTGACCTGTTGGAGCTGCGTATCAGAGAGGGCATAGCGTTGCACAAATTGATCGGGCGTGAGAAATTGATGATAGCTGCCAGTGCCAGGAGTGTACATCTGGGCGATGTCACGCTCGATCGCCGCATCGTTGTAAGCGAGATTAAATGTCAGTGGCTTCACCTCATTGGCGGGAAGCGGTGTGCCGCCGCTCCCTTTCTTCGCTCCCGGAGGAGGATTGGCGATCGGCGTTTTTTGTACGCCGGGTGTTGGCGTCACACCGCCGCTGGTCTGAGGAGCTGTATTTGCTTTCGTCGAACCGCCGGTGGCAGTGGTATCGCCACCACTGGAGCAAGCACTAAGGACCAGTCCGAGAATGATTATGCTGAGAAGGAGAGAGAAAAGCGGACGAATAGCCCTTTTTTTATCTGCTTTCACACAAAACCTCCGTGTTTTTCAGTTACTTTGTCATAAGAAATAATATGCTACTTTGCGTTTTCTGTATACGGTTTTCTGGGTACAGTCTACCAGCAAATAACCCAGAGCACAGTTAGTCAGCCAATAACTCCAACGTGAACTATTCAACAGTCTATACGTTAGAGTTTCCTGATTTAGGTCACAGATCACTCACGGGGAAAAGATTGCCACCGACAAGGGTGGACTTTCACCTATCTCTATGGTATACTCGCTCTATCAGTAGGAGACCACTCATTGATCTGGCAGTAAGCCTGTAGGTCCACTCCTGTCTATCTCAGAATGCATGTGGTGGATACATAGGCGTTCACACTCCGCGTAAGCTGGGTGAGGGTTGGAATGATTATGTGTTCAGTCTCAACAACATCGTCAGTAACTTCACTGCGTATGGCTGCGAAGACGAACACCGATGCGTGAATAATGACACTAGGGATGTGATTTACCCTGGTGTTTTTTTTATTTTATCGTTTTTATACGCTCTTGCGTGCTGGCTCATCGATCCATTCTTCTATTCTTTGGGCCTCTACTCTGCAATTGATAGCACACATCGATTCAGAATAGTATTTGATGAGAGAAAGGAGGAATTCTTTCGAGCTATCGGCGCAATGAATCGTAGTCTTACTTGATCGCAACCCCGCTAACGTAAGCTACGCCACTACAGCGTATATCATAGACGGCAAGTGGATAACGGAAGTGGTTGCTAGATTTTAAGGAGAGTGCAGACCATGAACTCAAGTATGATCAACAAAATTGCTAAAGCCAAGCGCTATGCAGCGGAGCCTGAGCGCATTCAATTTACTCGCTTTGAAGCAACATTCCAGGGCGAGAACGATGTTCATACCACTACTTTCGACAATGGGGAGTGGCAATGCACTTGTCGTTTTTTCCATGACTGGGGGGATTGTAGCCACACGATGGCTATGCAGCGCGTTCTGGGTGTAACTATTCCCGCCGCTCATCGTCATGGCATTCCTTCGGGCATCGGTACTAGCCCCCTCAGACACTAACTAGAGCCGACACATTTTATCTTGTGGCGACTTCACTCTGTTGCTCTAAAGCCACTGATGAGCGACAGAAAAACTAGAGGCACTGATTGCTAGATATGAGAATCGGTGCCTCTTTCGTTTGCCATCGCAATTACGCACGCACTATCAGGAAATAGTAGCTGCCAATGATAATTACGGTCATGATGATCGCCAGAATGGCGACGGTGATGAGATCCTTCTGGACATAGGCAAAGTGTTCTGGCGTAATCATGATAGCTGCGTTGCGCTGCGCTTTCTGAGCTGCCGCCTGGCGACGAGCCGCCAGTTTCGCCGCTGCACTGCCTTTAGGGGCTGGGGCTGGGGCCGCGCTGACCGGTTTCTCTTTCTCGGTTGCCTGTTCCATCACGGCGGTGGTCGTTGTGGGGGCTTTCTCCTGCTCCTCTTCCTCTGACCGCTGCTCATCTATGACTGCTGCTGGACGCACAAGCTCAACGCTTTTTTGCGCCTTTGGCTTTCTCTGCGCTCCACTCCGCGCAGACGCTGACTTTTTCGGCATATACACTCTCCCGCTCTCTAGCCAAATAAGGGATATTCTGGCTGGTTGATTGACTGAAATGATGACAGTCGCTTCTTCTATTACGCGTAATGGCGCGATAAATCTTGATTATGACGCACCTGATGATATTTCGCTGCTATTATACACGAAATATTAATCTTTGGCTATGGGGCTATTGGTCCAGCGTTTGACAAGATGCTGCTACTGTGCTACCCTTATCTTGGCAATAAAGGGCGATATATCCCAGCTACAGGGGATATCACGATATGTGTAGGTGCGAAACTAAAACGAGAGGCTAGCCCACATCTGGCTAGTCCTTTTTTCTACATTTCACTTTTTCAGAACCATCATAGTTTGCTAGCAACAGGCAGGATTTTTACTTATGGCACGAATAGTCGTCGCAATGAGCGGCGGCGTAGATAGCTCAGTCGCCGCCGCACTTCTCAAAGAACAAGGACACGAAGTTATTGGTATGATGTTGCGCCTCTGGTCGGAACCGGGGGTGATCGAAGAAGAAGACGATGGCGTTGAGCGCGTTGCGCAAAATAAATGTTGCTCGCTTGAAGCAGTTGATGATGCACGGCGTGTGGCTCGTATGCTCGATATTCCATTTTATCTGGTGAATGTTGAGGAAGAGTTCAAAAGTACTATTGTTGATTCTTTCTATGAAGATTATGTCGCGGGCCGTACACCCAACCCTTGCTTAACCTGCAATCGCCATATCCGTTTTACGGTGCTGCTGAAGCGTGCGCTGGCGCTCAATGCGGACTATCTGGCGACGGGACACTATGTGCGCGTTGACGATCATCCCGTGACCGGCAAGCGTCGTTTGCGCCGTGGGGTTGACCCGGGGAAGGATCAGTCCTATGTCTTGCATGTGCTCAATCAGGAACAGCTTGCTCACGCTTGTTTCCCGCTAGGCGACTACACCAAGCCGCAGGTGCGGGCTATGGCAGCTGAGCGTGGTATGCGCGTGGCGACCAAAGCAGAGAGCCAGGAGATTTGTTTCGTTGCCAAAAACGATTACCGTGGCTTTATCGATCGCTATGCCGCAAGCCGGATGGCAGAACAGGCCGCTGCACCGGAGCCGGTCGCGGTTGGCGCTGGTCGCAGTTCAACTGCCAGCGCGACGCCGTTGATTGCGCTTCCAAAGCCGGGACCGATCTATGATCAGCAGGGCAAGCAGTTGGGACGCCATCGTGGATTGGCGTATTACACGATTGGTCAGCGCAAAGGACTGGGCGTGACCTCTCCTGAGCCGTTGCATGTATTGAAAATCGATGCGCAGCAGAATGCGTTGATCGTTGGTCCGGCGGAGGCATTGCTACAGAGCGAGTTTTTTGTGCGCAATATGCACTATAGCAGTGGCGACATTCCTGCCGAGCCGTTTGAGGCTCGGGTGCGCATACGCTACAAGGCTCCCGAGCAGCCCGCATTGATTACACCTCTTGCAAATAATCGAGCGCAAGTATCACTTGTACACCCACAGCGGGCTATCACACCAGGACAGGCCGCCGTACTCTACGGTGGTGAGGATGGTGATGAGGTGTTGGGTGGAGGAATTATTGAATGACAGATCAAGCACATATTAGAAACTTCTGTATCATTGCCCACATCGATCATGGGAAGTCAACCCTGGCGGATCGCCTGCTAGAATTTACCGGCACCGTCTCCAAGCGCGAACTGATGGAGCAGACGCTTGACCAGATGGATCTTGAGCGTGAAAAAGGAATCACCATCAAAGCTCAGGCTGTGCGTATGCGCTATACCGCGCTTGATGGCCAGGAATACGAGCTGAACCTCATCGATACGCCGGGACACGTCGATTTCACGTATGAGGTCTCGCGTAGCCTGGCCGCATGCGAGGGTGCTCTTCTGGTGATCGATGCCACACAGGGCATTGAGGCGCAAACGCTGGCAAATCTCTATCTGGCGGTAGAAGCCGATCTGAGCATTATTCCGGTGATTAATAAGATCGATCTGCCCAGTGCGGAACCGGAGAAGGTGCGGCAAGAGGTGGAGGATGTGATCGGCATACCGAAAGAGGAATGTATCCTGGCTTCTGCGAAAGAAGGAACCGGCACGCAGGATATTCTTGAGGCGATTGTCAAGCTGGTGCAGCCTCCTAAAGGGGAGATCGAGCAGCCCTTACGCGCCCTCGTGTTTGACTCTCACTACGATGCCTACAAGGGCGTAATTGCCTATGTGCGCATCATGGATGGACATTTGCGCCAGGATGAGCGCGTCGTGATGATGGCGACCGGCAGTACAACGGATATCCTCGAAGCTGGCTACTTCCATCCGCGCCTGATCTCTGCAGGCCAACTCACGACTGGCGAGGTGGGGTATATCGCCACCGGTTTTAAAAACGTCAAAGATTGTCGCGTCGGCGATACGGTCACTGTCCCCTCGGCGCTGACTCAGGTTGAACCTCTGGCTGGCTACCAGCCGGCAAAGCCGATGGTCTTTGCCGGTCTCTATCCGGTTGAGGGCAATGATTATCCATTGTTGCGCGATGCGTTGGACCGTTTAAAGCTCAACGACGCCTCGCTCTTCTATGAGCCTGAAACCTCTGGAGCGCTGGGCTTTGGCTTCCGCTGTGGCTTCCTCGGCCTGTTGCACATGGAGATTGTTCAGGAACGCCTGGAGCGCGAATATAATCTCGATATCCTCGCCACCGCCCCCAGTGTGGCCTATCTGGTGATGAAAACGGATGGCGAGACCATCGAGGTCGATAACCCATCGGCCATGCCTTCGTTTGGCGAGATCGAGAAGATCGAAGAACCCTGGATGGATATCTCGATCTTTACCCCGTCTCGCTATATCGGCACCATTATGGATCTGGTGACGACGCGGCGCGGCACCTATAAAGATCTCAAATACATCGAGGCCGAGCGTGTGCTGTTGACTTATAGCATGCCGCTGGCCGAACTGATCATTGATTTCTACGATCAACTCAAGACGCGCACACAGGGATATGCCTCGCTTGATTATAGTTTTGGCGGCTATCACGAATCGGATCTGGTCAAGCTCGATATTCTGGTGAATGCCGTGGCGGTTGATGCATTATCTTTGATCGTACACCGTGAGAAGGCGTATCATCAGGGACGCGCTCTGGTGGAAAAGCTGCGCAGCCTGATTCCGCGTCAGTTGTTTGAAGTGCCTATTCAGGCTGCCATTGGTTCTCGCGTGATCTCCCGCGAGACGGTGAAGGCGATGCGTAAAGACGTGCTGGCGAAATGTTACGGTGGTGATATTAGCCGTAAACGCAAGCTGTTGGAGAAGCAGAAAGAGGGCAAGAAACGCATGAAGATGGTCGGTAACGTGGAGATCCCACAAGAGGCGTTTATGGCCGTGCTCTCTCTCGGTGAGTAATTTCTTATTCTTGATCATCATTTTTGAAGTAGGAGCGGATGAACGCAATGAAGGGAGACTGGATCACCAGGATCAGCGATCAAATAGAGCAGCGTGTACGCAGGACGAAGGGCGAACAGGCCCATATCATCTGTGAATCGGGCATCAGTCCTTCTGGGCCGATTCACCTGGGCAACCTGCGTGAAATTATGACGGTCCATCTTGTGGTTGAGGAACTGAAGGCGCGAGGCTGGAACGCCGAACATGTCCATATCTGGGATGATTTTGATCGTCTGCGTAAAGTACCGGCAGGCGTGGCCCCCTCCTTCGCAACGTATATCGGGCAGCCACTTTCAGATATCCCTGATCCCTTTGGTGAATACGATTCGTATGCCCTGCGCTATATGACCCAATTCACGCGAGGATTGGAGGCGCTTCAGATCTATCCGCGCTATGTCCGTCAGTCGCTGGCTTATCGTGAGGGACGCTATACAGAGAAGGTCAAGCAGGCGCTGGTGCATCGTGGTGAGATCTTTGATATTCTGGCCGAGTATCAGACAGCTATTCAGGAAACGGCAGAGGAGCGCCAGGCGCGGCGTGCAGCCTATTATCCATATCGTGTCTATTGTGAACGCTGCCATAAAGATGATACCCAAATTACATCTTATAATGAAGATACTGCTTTTATCTCTTATACCTGCCAATCATGTCAATACAGCGGTGGCTTCAGCTTAGATGAGAAAATGGAAGGGAAGCTGGTCTGGAAGGTAGACTGGCCGATGCGCTGGAACTTCTATCAGGTTGATTTTGAGCCTGCTGGTGAGGACCATTCAGCGCCAGGAAGCAGCTTTACTGTAGGGCTGAGGATTCTGCGTGATATCTACCAGGCGCCGCCGATTCAGTATGCCACCTACGCGTTTGTGGGCATGGATGGCCGCACGAAGATCTCCAGTTCGGTCGGAACCACTGCCACGCTTGCCTCAGCCTTGAATATCATTGAGCCGGCTATTCTACGCTGGTTGTATATTCGTCGCGCCAACAATCAGGCGTTCAATATCGATTTTGGACAGGGATTGTTACGCCTCTACGACGAATGGGATACGCTCTTTAAGCAGATCAACACTGGTAAGGCGAACGAGCAGAACAAGAAGATGTATGAGCGTGCCACTCGCACGTCTCATGGAGAGGTCGCGCATACGTTGAAGCCGGTGCCGTTCTCGTTGCTCACCTCGTTGGTGGATGTAACGCATGGCAATATCGAGCAGGTGACGAGAATTGTGGCGCAGAGCTTGAAAGAGCCGGTGGAGTTCGTGGAGCCAGCAGAGTTGGAGCCGCGCCTGACCTGTGCGCTGGAGTGGGTGAATAACTACCTGCCCGATGATGAGCGTACGGCCATCCAGGCGAGCTTCGATGCGGGTGCGTATGAGCAGTTATCTACGAACCAGCGGAAAGAGCTGCAAATGCTTGTGGAGAAGCTGGACAATTACTGGACGCTCGCAGGTTTGACCGAACTCATGTACAATATCCCAAAACTGGCGCGAGGATTGTCTGTCGATACCCCACCCGACGATGAGTTGAAGCACGCGCAACGAGCCTTCTTCGTGGCCGTCTATACGCTCATCTGTGGCAGCGATACCGGTCCCCGCATCCCGACGCTGTTGCTCTCTTTAGGCAAAGAGAAGGTGAAGTCCCTGCTCTCTCCTGAAGTTGGAGCCATGTCTGCTTGAAATAAGGTCTAATCATTAGAATAAAGAGGGGTTGGCACTCCTGTCGGGTGCCAACCCCTCTTTAAATTTTGCAACCAAAAACACTACGAGGATCGGGGCAATTCTGTCAACCGATCCTCGCTCGTGTGTCTCTTTTTCTACACAACTCCTGTGTCACTTAACCTAGTCCTAATCCACGTAGGCCAAGAACATTGCTGCCATAGTATAGAACTCAATGCCCCCTGGTTACGTCCGTTATCCAACAACGAAAGCCGTTGTTAAGACCACGCAAGTTCTGCATGAACTGCTGTCAAGATAGTAGGATAGATCAAACGCTCAGGGGAGTGACATACCCGCATTTACGGGTACTCCTAATCAATCTGGAACACCATCCCTAGTAGGCGAATTGGTTTCTTCATTGGTCTCATAAGACCTCCTTCTCGGATTACTTATGCAAGGCCCTTAAGCCAAGTGCCAGAGTCTGTTTGTTCTCTGGTGGTGTCCCTCTGTAGGAACACTCGAATCATAACATATGTGTCTGGATATGTCAAGGGATTTCTTCGTTGTTCAGGGAATTACGTGAGGTTTTGTCCGCTACAAACGTATAAATAAGTTTATACTCATCTTCTCGCTTTGTGTAACATTGTTAAAAATAAGGCCGGCGCAACAGTTATCGTTGCGCCGACTTGCTTTCACAAAGAGATATTGCCCACGTGCAATACTTCCGCAAAGGGGATTAGTATCCCAGATTATCACGGTTCTGCTCAGGCGGTCGGACCGGAGAGCGAACTTCACCTGGCTCGACCGGCACTGAACCGACATCAGCATCGCGTGAGGAGGCAAGATCTTGATTCGTGGTGCCTGTGATGTCACGATCGATGATAGGCGCATTCTTTTTGCCAGCATTGGGTTCATCGTACATCGTCTCATTTTGATGGCTGGTCGTTGTTCCCTTGCCAGCAGCGCTATCAGAGTGGAACAGGTAATTGGATGATGTGGGGTCGAGTGCTCCTGCAGGAGCCTGATCGACCATGCGGGCGAAGTGATTGAGATCGTCGGTCAGGACATCATCAAAGTGCTTGCCAACGCCTGCCTTCTCGCCGATATCGCCCAGCACACCGACAGGAGGATTGTAATTGATAAAGACATCGACCTTTGTCTGGTTGTTGCCCGTTGATTCAAAGGTGACTTTACCAAAGTTTTCCAATCCATTTGTCGAGTGCCACCCGACCTGATGATCGGGAACCCACTCGGCGTTCACCGCATCCCACTCGTGCTGACCAGCCACGTTTGCAACCCAGTGGCTATTGTCCTTGTCGTAATACGTGACTTCTTTTATGAAGCTCATGAATTTCGGAAAGTCATTGAAATGTGTGAACATCGAATACACCTGATGTACTGGTGCATTGACTACTACCGATGCATGATGCTCTGAATATGTTTTTGCCATGTTTATTTCCTTCCCTTGATACGCTTACGTAGCGACTAATTTTCTGGGAGGCGTGACGTGTCGAATGTTTGCTAACTTGAGTGCTTTTCTCGCTTTCATCCATATGCGCAATGCTTCTGGATGCCTCCCTGCAAACACTTTTAGAATCATAGCATACGCTTCCACAGAAAATCAATAAATAAAGCACGACTGTACACTTCTAAGCGTATTTTTATTTGCTTAGAAACATATAAGATGAGATTATTTTCTGAACCATTACGCATAAAAATGCAGAGTGAACTTCGCTGTCGCAAACCCGGAGAAAAGAATGAAAGGCAGGAGATACAGTGCTATTCCTACCTTTCATTGAAATTTGTCAGATGCGTTCAATCATCAAACGCTTCTCGCAAAGAAGAGGTCCGCGATGAGAAAAACTACCTTTCCTTCTTATGATCTCGCTGTGGAGCAAGCAAAATTACCAGCATTGCCCCCAGTAGGCAGCATGCGCCAAGCAGGCCAAAGGGACCCAGCTCTTCATGAAAAAGTAGCCATGAAAGCAGCGTGGCTGTGAGAGGCTCGCACA
>JAICIM010000019.1 GCA_025928885.1 Ktedonobacteraceae bacterium
ACAGCGTTTACATTCCAGAGAGCCGTGCGACAACGGGGGCAAAGGTTTCCAGGTCCTGGAACAGGACGCTCATGTACGAAAGGCCAAAGCGTTCACGGTTGCCAGTACCTGGCGGCTCTTGTCAGGTACGTGTTGCGCCTTTCTGCTGATAAAACCCGCCGGGCAGAGCCATTCCGCGACCGCGTGGGGGAGAAATTGCGTCTCCCATCAGATCATGAGTTGTCAAAGTGCATCTTTGCCAACCATTCCTTCACACAAAGGGTAAGTCTCGGCTGAACGGATTGCACATAGTAGACTTCGAGATACTCGAAAAGCGATTGCCTGGCCTGCTCATGGGATGAGTAGACGGGGGGTCTCCACGCACTCCTCTTTGAGAGAGCCGAAGAAGGATTCCATCACCGCATTATCCCAACAATTGCCTTTGCGCGACATACTTACGATCATTCCTGCTTGCTCCAGCCTTTGACGATATGTGCGGCTCGTGTATTGGCACCCTCGATCACTGTGATGCAGCAACCCCTGTTGCCAAACCAGGTCATATGAACGCATTGTTCAGCTTTTGCCTCGGAAAGATTCCATACGTCTGATCGGGGGAAGATCAGGTACAAATGCAAGCATCTATCAGCAGCAGCAAGAAAGAAAGTTCCCTCCTCGCTGACGGCACAGAGATTGTTCTCTTTACTACACATTGGCAGAACTGTTCATTGAAGGGGAAAATACATGATCGAAGTGGGAGAATCTTTTGTTCGCATCATAGAGCAGAGGCGAGGGCAGAAACTGGCATCTCTCGTAGGCAACGCTTTCCTCAAGGTGCCGCGACACCTCAGTACCCACGGGTTGCGCAACGAGGTTGTAAAAGAGCAAAAAGCAGAGCCATGAAATGGCTTAATGAGAAAACATGGCAGTCGTGATTTTCTCGCTGGAGTTCCCCACCAAAGGCAATTTGTAATACCTCCCTCTCAAGGCCATCACGATCCCTATCCCCCAGGCAACAGCCGCTCCTATATTCAGGACCAGGACACAAGAGACAGTGAGCACAATGATGAAATTCAAGGAGGGTGCCTGCTCCTGCGGGGCTGGTTGAGAAAGGAGATTCGGGTGGACAGACATGAGATGCAGCGCAGGGCCGGAAATGGCAGAGACAACCCCTATGAAAACGACATTGCAGAGTGTGATTCCTCCAAACAGAAGCAGGGATTGCAGGCTATGAAAGCGAACGAAGCGATCTTTTCGAGCAAAGAGCAACACGAGCAGTCCTGTCCACCAGAACAGGCTATAGCTGAGGACCGCCAGCATCCGTGAAGCGCGTGCAAGGGTCTCGGGTTGTTGTTTCTCAGAAGCAATCGCTGTCGGTTCAGGAATGCAGGGCTGTGGAGATACCGTTTCATCTTCTCCCAGCAAGCCCAGGTCGCCAACCTCCCTGCCAAAGAGGAGGGAGAGCTTCTCTCGGTAATAGGGAGAGGGAGAGGAGTATCCACGTTCCCACCGACTTACATTGCCTGCGTCAGTCCCGATCTGTTCGGCCACTCTTGCCTGCGACCATCCATGCTGCACACGCGCCTCTTTCAAGCGATGATTTGGTTTCATAGCTATCCTTCTCCCTGAAGCTTTTCAAACACTCACACATATCTCCCTTCCATTGCGCTGCTCATCTGGGCGTTTCCTTCCATGAGATATTTGCCCAGCAAATGCTCAGTCTTCTCCATTGTACCATAAGATGCTGCCAGCTATGCTTGCTTTGGAAGCCTGATCACGAAGTACACGCTGGCGCTTGCATCATCCTGTTCCACACAGAGATCTGGAGCTTCTGCACGCTTCCCTGGCGGTCCTTTCGTGTTTCTCGTCCCCAGGTTTCCAATTACCTTGATGCCCACTTCATCTTCAGAAGGAGATTTCAGCTATGTGGTTCTGTTCCCCTCATCAGGGGTTGGCGCGACACACACGCTTTCCCATTGGTTCTCTTGTTTTACTCGGCATATGGATTGCCTTCTCGTTGGCCGCTCTGTTACCAGTCTCTGCACATGCCGCTCAACGCTCATCTACCTCCGCCCCGTTGGGCAATCCACAGGAACTGGAAACATTCCTGGACGGTGTGATGAGCAAACAACTGACTGATGAGCATATTCCTGGTGCTACGGTCTCGATTGTCAAGGATGGTCATGTGCTCCTGGATAAAGGCTATGGATATGCTGACATCCAGCAGGGCAAAAAGGTCCAGGCCGACAGCACACTGTTTCGTTTGGGTTCTGTCAGTAAGCTTTTCACCTGGACGGCGATGATGCAGTTGGTCGAGGAAGGGAAAGTAGACCTGCATACGGATGTCAACACCTACCTCAAGACGTTTCATATCCCGGCCACCTATCCTCAACCGATCACGATCGAGAATCTGTTGACCCATACTGCCGGGTTTGAGGATGGCACGATTGGGCAGCTGGTTCAAGAGGCAAGCGAGCTAGAACCCCTTGGGACGTGGCTTCCCAGGCATATCCCGGCGCGGATCTTTCCTCCAGGAGTCGTCACTGCCTATTCCGACTATGGGGCCGCGCTGGCTGGCTACATTATCGAACAGGTAGGAGGAATGCCCTTCGACCAGTACATTGAGCAGCATCTCTTCCATCCGCTAGAAATGCACCAGAGCACCTTTCTCCAACCATTACCAGCCACTCTCTCGGGCCAGATGTCTCAGGGGTATACCCACAGCGGTGGAGTCTATCACGCGGGACCTTTTGAGAACATTGAAACCATCCCAGCTGGAGCACTCAGTTCAACTGCGACCGATATGGCGAACTTTATGATCGCGCAGTTACAGTTGGGACGCTTTGGGAACATCCGCATTTTGCAGAAAAATACGGCACAAGAGATGCAGCAGCAGCATTTTGCGAATGACTCTCGGCTGCCTGGGATGGCCTATGGCCTCTATGAGCAACAGATCAATCAACAGCGTCTGATCGGGCATTCGGGCGATACCACTTTGTTTTATTCGCTGCTGATGTTGCTGCCGAAGTCTCATGTCGGTCTCTTCATCGCTTTTAACAGCCCTGGTGGGAGTGCAGCCTCTCAAAACCTCTTGCAGGCTTTTATGGATCACTATTATCCTGCCCCGCGTGTCCCCTCGACTGCTCCGCTGGCTGGCTTTTCTGAACGTGTGAGTCAGATCGAGGGAACCTACTGGTCAACGCGACGCAATGAAACGACCTATCAAAAGGTGGGATATGATCTGTTTTCCCCTGTGACGGTGAGCGCTTCTTCTGGTGATGGGCATCTGATCATCACGGGAGTGGGCAGTCACGATATCGACCTGCAAGAAATTCAGCCGTGGGTCTTCCAGCAGACCAATGGATTCTCTGATACGGTCATCTTCCGCAGCTCAGGTACGCAGATAACCATGTTGATTGGAAATCGCCCATATCAAGCCTATCAGAAAAGAGCCTGGGACGAAACACCTGCTTTTCATTTTGGACTGCTGCTGCTCTGTCTGCTGCTCTTCCTGGGAACGGGCCTTTCTGCGCTTGTTCACCTCATAGGTGCGATCAGGAGAAAGTTCAACGGGCAACCAAAGGGAAGCCGGTTCCGATCCGACCTTCCCCGGTGGTTGGGATGGAGTATGAGCATGTTCAACGTGATCGTTCTGATCGGGTTCTTCTTGCTTTTTTCCAGTGACGATCCCTATGCCGTGCAATTCGCCATGTCGCCAGCCTTAGTCGCCGTCATGGTGCTTGCCAGCATTTCCACTCTGCTCACACTAGGGGTGGTTTTCTGGAGCTTCCTGGTCTGGAGGATGCCTTCCTGGAACAGGTGGCGGTGTCTCTCTTCTATACTCCTGGCCCTGGCCGGGGTCGCTTTTAGCGTGGATCTAAGCTTCTGGCATCTCTTGTGGCTCCCTTAATTGCGGAACCACAATTGAATGGACTCGTCGCCCGACCGCTGGAAAAGGAGGAAAAAACTGGAGGTAGATCATGCCATGATTCACAAGTGGTGCAGCGGGCTGACCTGCTTGAGAGACCTCTATGAGCATTGCCCATTTCTGACCTCCCGAAGTCTCATCGAGGGCGTAGAGATGACCATCACCGGAGCCAATATAGACCATTCCCTTGTCCACAACTGGTGAAGAACATGTATCTGACGCCTGCCAGAAATGCCACTTCTCACGTCCTGTAGAAGAAGAGTATGGAGAAAGGCGTATTCTCTCATTGAAAAGAAGAAAAAGGGAGCCTCACATGGACTCAATTGACACACTTTGGGACCGTATCGAATTGTGGTTAGCCGCCAATGCGCCGGAGATTCACAGCAGACTGAAACCCGGGTTGACCGCAGAAGAAATCAACGAAATCGAAGCAGGCATGGAAGGACTTGTCCTCCCTGAAGATATCAAAGCCTCGTATCGCAGACATAATGGCTATGGATCAGGCAGTTTCCTGATGGGACAGGAGATTTGGTACGAGCTTGAGGACATGTTTGCTGGAGAACGCTGGTTAGAGCAATGCTTCAGTCGTGACGTTCTCCAGCGTAAACCAGAATACCTGACCGATCTCGATCCTATTCAGCCAGTTTGGCGGCACCCGGCGTGGTTGAACCTGACCTCCAATGGGGCCGGTGATAACTGGTGTATCGATCTCGCACCACTGCCAGAAGGGCATGTCGGGCAGATCATCTCTTTTAGCCATGAGATTGGCCCTGAATGCGTGATTGCCACAAGCTTTCAAGCATTATTGGCAACCTTTGCCGATGAATTAGAGGCAGGAAGATATATAGTGGTTGGGTGGTCTTTAGCGAAAGAAGAAAATATCTGGAAGCCAGAGGATCGCACGAGCAGCAACTGGGGCCGTGTGCGAGAATACACACTTCCCACAGCACCTCTGATCAGCACTCGCACCACCATTCAGCCCCATGAGTGGGCTTCCGAGATCAATGCTCTCTATCGCGAAGTGCGTGCTTCTCTGGAACGACAAAGCATCCAGCCACTCATCGAACACGTGATCATGGTCTTTGCACGCTACGAGGAAGTGCCAAACGGTCAACTTGCGTTGGAGGTAGGTATCGTCGTGGAAGAGGCCGGAAGTAACGACCCACGTATGCTTCCTGGCACGCTTCCAGACGGGACTTCAGCTATGCTACCCCAAAAGTGCTTTCGTAGCCTGGCCGGAACAGGGTATTCTGAGGAAACAGATCGCGAATATATGGGGCCAGCAGATCCACGCATCATTGCTGAGGAAGGCTTTGAGGCATTAGAAGAGTGGAGTGTTCATGAAAAGAAACCACTCATCGGCCAGCCCTGGATTATGTTCATGGTTAGCCCACAAGATCCTCAAGAAGTGCCTGTTGCTGACGCCTTTGTACGCTTTGAGGTACACAGGTTGCTCAAAAACTGAGATCTTCCTGTCGCGCGGGCGAAAGAGATCATTCTGTTTCTTGAGTCAACGTATATGAGTGAGGGAGACACAGCTCTCGATGTTGAGTTCGCTCCTAGTGCTTCTTCTCCTTCGCGCTCCAGAGGCGCATGCAACCCATCAAGCGTGATGGTGAAAAATGTAGCCAATACTGTAGCAATGTTGGCGAACAGACCCGAATACAACCGAATGGTTCCGAAGCTGTCCGAACGTGTGTAGAAGCCGAGTGGGTTAGCTACTTGCGAGGGAGTGAGGCAAGCCTTTATAATGAGCTTGTAACAGAATTCTATCAGGTGCATCAATGAAGGCCCAAAAGTCAGCGTAGACTCATGGAGGCAAAAGCATATGACAGTAAATATTCGAGCTACGGAAGCTGCTACTCTAGCACAGCCGCTAGATGTCATTGCGCTTTATCGCACGATGGTAACGGCGCGTGTAATGAATGACCTGCTGAAGATCCGTAAAACGCAAGGACATTTCCCTTTTTATATTGGATGTGCCGGGCATGAGAGTATGGCAGCGGTGGCGGCGGCTCTGGATGAAGATGATTGGCTGGCTTTGTACTATCGTGATTTAGCCGCGTGGCTACAACGCACCGGGGATCGCTACGGCCCCTTGCGTGAAGCGTACTCACGCGTGACAGGACCGATGGCGGCTGGTCGAAATATGCCATCGCACTATAGCAGCCCGCAACATCATATCCTGCCCGGGTTTAGCGAAGTGGCGGGGCTTGTTCCCTTTGCCGGCGGTGTAGGCTTTGCTTTAAAGCAGCAGCAAAGCAAGGCGCTGATCCTGTGTTCGACCGGCGATGGTGGCGCTGCAACCAATGATTTCCATGTGTTGCTTCGTATGTCAGCAGTACATCAACTGCCTGTTTTGATGGTGATAGAAGATAATGGATGGGCCATTACGACACCCTCCACCTCACAATGGGCAGGATCACTCGTCGATTGGGCGAAAGGTGGTGGCATCTATGCGGAAGAGGTTGACGGCACAGACGCAATAGCGACCTATGAAGCGACCTGTCGCTTTGTGCAGCATATTCGTTCGGGGCAGGGACCAGTCCTGATGCATTTGCGGCAAGGGTTGCTCGATCCTCATTCCAGTAGCACCGATATTAAAACCTATCGTAAAAAAGAAGAAATACAACTCACGACGGCAACAAAAGATCCTGTAAAAAACTTTGGACGCTGGCTGGTTGAGCGGGGATATCTGGAAGAGGGCGATATCGACCGCACGCGCAAGGAGATTCGGGCCGAGCTGGAACGGATCGAGCGTGAAGTCCTGCAGGAGCCGGGGCCGACCGGCGATCGTGTGCTGGACCATGTTGTCTATGTCCCGGAATGGCGAGAGAATCACCCTCGTGGAGCTAAGCGACAATTAACGATGCTGGGCGCGATTAACGAGGCGCTGGTCGAGCTGGCGCAGCGTGATCCTAACTTCTTTGTGTATGGGCAGGATGTGGGCAGCCCAAAGGGTGGCGTCTTTGGGGCCACCTCGATGCTGGTGTCGCAGTTGCCAGGGCGAGCAATCAGCAGCCCACTCAATGAACAGCTCATCATCGGTCTGGTGGCTGGTAGCGGTATGCACGATGGGAAGGCGCGTTGTGCCGAGATTCAATTTGTTGATTATCATCAATCGGCGGCACAAACGATGCGCCTGGCCGCTCGTATATCCTATCAGACCTATGGCATCTGGAAAGTGCCGATGGTGATTCGCACGAAATCTGGTAGCGGTGGCGGCGGACCCATCTCCAGCAGCGGCAGCGCTGGCGGTGGTGCCTTCGGCCATTCCAACGCGGGTGAGCAATGGTTTACCTCTATTCCAGGAATGATCACGATCTGTCCCGCCACCCCGTTCGATGCAAAGGGATTGCTGTTGGAGGCAGGTCGCGCCCAATCACCGGTGACATTTCTGGAGCGCGGTCGCCTCTATCGTTCGGAGCCGCCAAAGGATAACACGGGTCGCATTGTGGCTGAAATGGCCGAATTCTGGCAGGTGCCGGATGGCTATTATACGTTGCCCATCGGCAAGGCGAGGCGCATCCATATCGGGCAGGGCAAGGCCAATGTGGCGATTATCGCCTGGGGAACGATGGTGCTGGAAGCCTGTTCCGCCGCAACCAATGTGGTGAAGCGAGATGGTGGCGCGATCGAGGTTGTTGATCTGCGTACGCTGGCTCCCTTTGACGAGGAGACGGTTGCGGCGGCGGTCAAAGAGGCGAATCGTGTGATTGTCGTGACGGAAGAGGCCGACCTGAACAGCTTTGGCCGCCATATCCACTCCTGGGTTGTAGAGCATTGCTTCTACGATCTCGATGGCGTGCCAGCCTTCATTGCAGCGGTTCGCGCACCTGCCGCACCCTATAATGCACCGGAAGAGACCGCTTTTTATCCTGGAGCCAGCACGATTGAGGAGAAAATTGAGCAGTTACGAACAGAATAATGTATGCTATATTACGGCAGAGATAGCGTTTTGAGTAACTGTCTGAAAGAAGAGGTACTATGGTCAACTGTCCATCTTGTGGTGCAAATGTCACCGGCAAGAAATTTTGTCAGCAGTGCGGAACCCCGGTCCGTCCCGCCACACCAGTTGCGGCAAGCGGGGCGACATGTCCACGCTGTAACGGGGCGGTGAACGCTGGCGCGTCCTTTTGTATGCACTGTGGTGCGGCCTTGAATGTGCAGACACAGATTCCGCCGCCTCCTCCCGCGACCAGCCCCTGTCCCTCCTGCTATACGGAAGTTGCGGCGTCCAGTGCTTTTTGTACCAATTGTGGACATAATATGAATGTGGCGGCGGGAGCGGTTGCCTGTACGAATTGTGGCAGGCAGAATAATCCAGGGACAAAGTTTTGTGGTGGCTGTGGTGCTCCGCTTGGTCAGACCCGCTCAGGGGTGATGCCACAGACAAATTATGGGCAGCAACCATCCGGTCAGTATAGCCAGCAGTATCCTTCACAGCCGTATCAGCAGCCACAGTATGGTCAGCCGCAGTATCCGCAGGGCAATTATCAGATGCAGCCAATGATGGGGCAGCAGCCGATGGTGTTGCGTTGTCCAACCTGTATGGCGATGGCTCCATTGGGGACGCCCTTTTGCCAGGGCTGCCGCACAAATCTGGCGGGAGTGGTTCCCGTCCCAGCTCAACAGCAGGCACAGCAAGGTGGTCTGGGTGGCTTCTTGCAGAGTGGTGGCGGGAAATTAGCTGCTGGTGCGCTGGGTGGTGCAGCAGCGGTGATCGGTGGAGAGATGTTGTTCAATGGCCTGGAAAATGTCATCGAGCAGCGGGTCGAGGGTGATATGGGTTTTGGCGGTGACCATCATCATAATCATCATCACCGGCAGGAAGACAACGGCATCCTCGGCAATCTGGGCAAGCTGGCAGACGATATTGGGCTGATTTAGCAGCTTTTTCGTGTCGTGGTTGTACGATAAATCGCGCATTATCTGTACTTTTGTATAATGTGCGTTTATCGCGCGACTACGACATAAAAATGGAATTGTCAAGCTCCCGCTCCCTACCCAAATGGGCTATATTTGTCTGGAATCGGGTGCAAAATGGGGGGGAGTGTTGTATGCTCAGATCTGCTAATGTAGTGTCTGAGTGCGGATTTTTATTGCGTAACTGGACAGCTTATTTTTAAAGTTGCTCTATTGCGGCTGCGAACCTGAACGTTTATAATAACAGCAAGCTATAACGAATTTCTGTATGCTGGAAAATGACCGCTGAAATTTGTATTGGTAACTTTTGATCAGGAATTATAAGGAGAAGTGGAGTCCTCTTTTCTCGTAACAATTTAAGAGGCTCTCAGCATCAAATATTCTCATGAAGTACGAGCGATTTACGCTGCAAAATGGACTACGGCTCATTACTACTCAGATGCCAGGTATGCGTTCCGCAAGTATCGCCTTCTTTTTCTCCATTGGTTCACGTTACGAGCACGATCAAATAGCAGGTGTCTCCCACTTTATTGAGCACATGCTCTTTAAGGGATCGCGCCGCTATCCCACGGCTCGTTTGATCTCTGAAGCCATAGAGGGAGTTGGGGGTGTTTTTAATGGTAGCACGGGCAAGGAGTTGACCAGTTATACGGCTCGCGTCCCCGGCGAAGATTTGCCGCTGGTGATGGACGTGCTGGCGGATATGCTGCGGCACTCTCTCTTTGATCCCGCTGAGGTAGAGAAAGAGCGCGGTGTGATCATCGAGGAGTTGAGCGCGACTCAGGATGATCCGCAAGAATGGGTTAATCTTTTAGCTGATGAGACGATGTGGCCGGGCCTGCCGTTGGGACGAGATGATGCGGGATCAATTGAGACGGTGAGCCAGTTGTCGCGTCAACAGATGCTGGCCTATCTGCACGCGTACTATCGGCCAAACTCACTCGTCTTGAGTATCGCTGGCAATATTGATTCGCAGCAGGTGCTGCAACTCACGGAGCGTCTGTTTGGCGATTGGGAGGCACGCGATATTCCGCGCTGGGCAGAAAGTTTTCCTCCCCAGGATGCGCCACGTGTGCGCATGATCAAAAAAGCAACCGAGCAGACCAATCTCTGTCTGGCAACGTTGGGGCTGTCACATAATGGCCCCGATTACTATCCTATTCTGCTCATTAATGCGTTGCTGGGCGATGGCATGAGTTCCCGCCTCTTTCAAACGATTCGTGAAGAGCAGGGGTTGGCCTATGATATCGGCAGTTATCTCAATAGTTATTACGAAACGGGGAGCCTTGTCGTCAGCGCTGGAGTAGATCCCTCACAGACGGAGAACGCCGTCAAAGCGATTGTTGCTGAGCTACAACAATTGCGTGACGTTGCCGTCGCTAGCGATGAGCTTGAGCGGATCAAAGCCTATGTGCGGGGTGGTGTTCTCCTGGGTCTGGAGGGGACGCAGCAGGTCGCGTCGTGGCTTGGGAGCCAGGAGTGTTTACAGAACCGGGTGCGCGATATTGATGAGGTGATAGCGCAGGTGAATGCGGTCACCGCGCAGGATATTCAGCGTGTGGCACAGACCTGTTTTGCTCCTGAGTGGCGTCGTCTGGCGATTATCGGCCCTGATGATCCACGACGAGCGGAGCATTTGGGGAAGTTGCTTACAGGTGTGTAAAGCGGGAAGAGGAGACCAGGTATTATGGCGCAAATAACGCTTCGTGATTATTTACAGGAGACCGAAGACGTGATCGATCGCGGTCGCGTTGATGACGCTTTAAATCGTTGTCAATATGTACTTGCTCGCTTTCCAGAATCATTGGAAGCACAGCGTTTGCTTGGTGAGGTCTATCTCGCTCAAGGACACTATGATGAGGCTCAGCAAACCTTTGATTGGGTGTTAACCAACGACCCGGAAAACGTCGTTGTCTATTGTAGTCGCGCCCTCATTAGTGAGCGCCGGACCGACTATGACACTGCTCTGGATTGTTATCAACAGGCTTATGAATTGAGCCGGGGCAACAACAGTATCCGCAACGAGTTCAATAAACTGAGTGCAAAGGTCGGACAACAGGGCTTTATGTTCTCGCGTGCGGGTCTGGCGCGGCTCTATATGCGTGGTGATCTTCTGACGCAAGCAATTCAAGAGTGGGAAGCGGTGCTGGCCGTGACGCCTGATCGTCTGGACGCTCGCACCGGATTGCTGGAAGCCTACTGGCGCGATGGCCTCTATGATCGCGTTGAGCAGCTGGCGACGCAAATCTTGCAGGATGTACCTGGCTGTGAGAAGGCGCTGCTGCTGCTTGCGTATGTGGTGTCGCCAAAAGATATGGAGCAGGCGCGTGAGCTGTTGCAGCGCGTCGAGACGCTCGACCCCGATCTGGTCATGGCTCAGGATCTCTTCTCCGACCTGATGGCCAGCCAGCCAAATGAACCATTTCTTGCACTGCTGAAAAAGAATCCCGTGGCGTTGGAAAAAGCGCAGGAACAGGAAAGTATTGCTCCCACCAACGGTACGTACTCCCAGCAGGAAGATGTATTTGCAGCTCCTAACGGTGCGACTATTTCCAGTTCGTTGCCTGGTTGGGCTGGCCTTGAGTCGTGGAATGGCGAGAATACGCTGCTGAAGGCTTCGCCGGAGCCGGATGTGTCGCTACCTCCCACCGACTTTCCCGCCTGGGCAAGCGATAATTTTGCCGCGTTATCTGATACGAGAACAGCATTGAATCAAGGGCAGAACGCAACCACCGAAGCGAATGGAGCGCAGGAGCAGCCGGATCTCGCAGCCTATTTAAATGGGATAGGAAGCTCGGGGAGTTCATGGGAGTTGCCCCAGCAGCAATCATCTGGTGCGGGGGAGCAGCAAGAGGAACCCTGGATGCTGTTGCAAGCCTCGTTGAACGAGATGAAGAAAGAGTTTGAAACCTCCTCCTCCCAGGAGCAGCACTCCGCGCTCGATCTTTCGCAGTGGGGAATCGCTGAAAATCCACCCGAACAGCCATCTTTGAGCGGCTTTGAATGGGGGGGCAACGAGGAGCAGACGGTGGATGCAACGAGCTTTGCTAATTCGTGGTCTGCGACGCCAAAGGAAACGAACGCTGCTGCGGCCCCTGATTGGCTCAGTACACTAACGCAGCCGGGAGAGCGCCGCCAGATGAGTGGCAACTTGCCGCCTGTTCCTGCTGCTGCCGAACCGGCAGCGCCATCGATCCAGCCTTTGCTGGAACCGCAAGCCCCGGTAGTTGCGCAAACGCCAGTCGTGCAGGAGCCGATTGTCCCGCCTGTTTCGCCACAGCCAGTGGAGAAGGTTGCGGAGAGGAAGCCGGAGCCAGAGAAGAAGGAAGAGCCGGCTTTCTCGCCATTTGCCGCTGGTGGCGATGATGACGAGGAAGAGTCGTTCTTTGGACCGCAGTGGCTCAAAGCGCTGGGAGCCGCTTCAATGGATGACGAAGAGGCAGCTGCCGAAGAGCCACCGGTTCAACCGGTGCCATCAACTGTGCAGGAAGCGCCGCAAACCTATGAACCCTGGACTGCGCCAGCCACAGCGGAGGCCGTACAGGAACCGGCAATTGCCTGGAATCAACCTGTGGAGCAGTCGCCTGCTCAGGAGGCTGCGTGGGGAACCGCCACGGAGAGCGTCCCGCCGTTGACCCCTGCCGCCTCGTCGCCAGAATACAGCTGGAGCCAGTCGCCGGAGATCGAGCAGAAGCCCACATCATCGCCGGAATATAGCTGGAGCCAGGCGTTAGAGCAACAAGCGGCCCCCTCCAATGAATATAACTGGAGTCAGGCGCTAGAGCAGCCGTCAACGTCATCGCCGGAGTATAGCTGGAGTCAGGCGCTAGAGCAACAATCTTCATCGCCACAGGAGTATAATTGGAGCCAGGCGTTGGAGCAACAAGCGGCCCCCTCCAATGAATATAGTTGGAGCCAGGCGTTGGAGCAACAATTAGCGTCATCGCCGGAGTATAGCTGGAGTCAGGCGTTGGAGAGCAAGCAGGAGCCGCAAAAAGTTGGCGAGGTGCTGCCGCTGACACCGGAAGAGACCAATGGTTGGGAGCAGCCCGATGAGCTGTATTGGGATGGGCAACCGGCCACCGCTGATAATGACTATACATTTGAGGCCGTGGCACCGATACGGACAACCGAGACCGCCAGTGCGGAGCCGTTTGATAAGACGGAACAGCAAATGCTGCTGACCTTAGAGGAGTTGGAGAAAAATCTGCTGTCCGATGGATTTGTGCCGCTGGAACCGAACTGGCTGGCGAACCTCGCACAAGAGCAGAATGGTCCCTCGTCGTCGCCTGTGGAAGAGCCAGCCTGGGAGCAACAAGAAACCTATGTTGAGCCGCCCCTCTCTTCTGCACTGGCAGAGCTGGGGAATTTTGTCCAGCAGGCATCAACATCCTCGGTGGTGGAACCTCCAATCATTGAAGAGCCGCCGCTATGGTCAGCGCCGCCACAACCTGTTCAGCAGGCGCAACCAGTAGCGCCACCACTTCCGACGCCACAGCCTGTTCAGCAGGAGAAGCCGGCTGCAGCGCTGCGTCCGACGCCAGTCCCTGTCCCGCCTCCTCTGCGGCAGCAACCGAAGCCTCTGCCCGAGGATGATTTCGACGATGGCGACGCTCCTACAACCCATGTCGCGGCTGTCAAGCCTCCGGTGAAACCGGTCGTGCGTGCCATTCCACCGAAAAAGCTGTCAGAGCCGGTGAAGCCTACCCCGGTGACGCCGGCTGCCCGCAAAGATGCATTTGCGGATATGGAACTTGAGACAACCATGCGGCGACCAGCCATCCGCTTACAGCCCATTCAGCAGCGACCGGCAGCTTCGCAAGAGCAGAGTCGCTCTCATGGGCGGGCCGTATCCGGGAAAGGGGCTGAGGTGAGCTATCAGGAGCTTTTATTGAAGGGATATCAATATCAGCTACTTGGCGATTATGACGATGCCATGCAGGAATACCGCGCGGTGATACGCAACGCGCCTGACCTGCTGGGCGAGGTAATTAGCAATGTGCGAGCCTTGCTCAAACTGGCCCCCAATTATTCGACTGGTTATCGCGTCCTGGGTGATGCGTACATGCGCCAGGGAGAGTATTTGCAGGCGATGGAGGCGTATAACAGAGCCTTGACGATGGCGAAGAAAGCGAAAGCATAGTTTGTGCTACTGTAAAAAAGGAGTAGGAGCTTGGAGACTGTATTACAACGTCTAACCGACCTCGATGAGATCTACAACGCCATCCTGGTCGGCAAGGATGGTTTGATCGTTGCTGGCATCCAGCATAGCGATGATGAAGAGGTGGTCGGGGCAATGGCGGCAGCCGCATTTGGCTCCATTACCAATTTTACGGCCCAGATGAATAACGATGAGGCGAGGCATGTGATCGTCGAAACAAAGAACGGCACCGTTCAAATGGAAGAGGCCGGCGATCTGATCCTCGTGGTTGTTACGCGCGGCATGGGTAATCTTGGCCGCGTCCGTCTGGAGATGAAGAAAGCCTGTCGGCAACTGGCCCAACTGGTCCCCAGTTACTAACGGTTGTACAAGCGAAGAATCGGAGATAATCTCTCTATACCGGTTCTCTCGTGGGCAGATGCGTCTTATGGCGTATCTGCTCTTTGTTGCGTATAATATACGAACACGATGAAGGAGATAACATAAACGCTATGGAACGTACCCTTGTTTTGCTCAAGCCCGATGCCGTTCAGCGCGATCTGGTCGGTGAGATCATCAGCCGCCTGGAGCGCAAAGGTCTGAAACTGGTCGGATTGAAACTGATGCGTCTGTCGGATGAATTGTTGAACGAGCATTATAGCCATCTTGTCGGGAAGAGCTTTTTCCCCGAAGTGAAATCGTTCATGCAGCTCACTCCGGTGGTGGCCTGCTGCTGGGAAGGCGTCGAGGCGGTCAATACTGTGCGAGCTATCTGCGGCATCACCAAAGCACGCGAGGCAGCTCCTGGCACCATTCGTGGCGAGTTTGCTATGAGCATGCAGGCCAACTTGATCCATTGCTCCGACTCTTTGGAGACGGCCAATGCAGAGGTGAAGCGCTTCTTCAAGTCTGAAGAGCTGTTCTCCTATGACGATGTGCTGGTGCGCTACGTCTATAATTCCAGCGAGCGTGAATAAGCTATGTCGTTTTGCTGGATGTGATTGACGTATCCAGACTTGCGTGAATGAAAAAACGGCGTGAGGATATCGGGACACTCTATCTCCCCGGTCCTCACGCCGTTTTTTTTTGCCACGATCTTCTCTGGCGACGTTCAACGCTGCTTTTCAATCTATATAGCTTTGCGCTAAGACGGTATCGTATGCGTGAAAAGCATTGTTTGAGGTCGGGGAGAAGAGATGGTGAAAATGATGCGCATGTGCCGCAATGTTCCTGGCTGGGAGCACAGGTTAGCGGGATGCGGAAGATGTTTCTTGTGCGGATGCCGTTTTTGCCTGTTTTTCTGCTGCTGATTGCTGCCTGTTTGCCAATCGCCAGCAACGGGTTTTACTGCGGAAGCATTTCTCTTGTTCTTCCAGGGTCTCTGGAGGAGTGCCTTTCAGACAAAAGACTTGATACATTGGCTCTCCTGCCTCAATATCGTTGCAGGGGAACCAGCGTTCCCGATAAAACGGGCAGGCATTTTTATGTTTCCGCCAATTTGAGTTTTCTGATGGATGAGTTTCTATCGTGCCTGCCAAAAAAGTTTCCTTCCTGTTTACATAATTGCTATTTAGAACCGACGCAGTACACGTAGTATACCATATCCTGCCTGGAACAATAGGAGGCTCACTACAGACAAAGAGGGGGTGTTTATGGTATACTGTGTATGCGAAAAATGCATACCGCTTCTCTCCCGTTGACGTTATGATGTCTGGTCTCAGCCGCCCTCTCGCTTATCGATGTAGCTACTATGACTCCTTTGCGGCCCCAAACTCGTCTAATGAAGTAGAACCTTCTGATGTATCGTTTATGCAGAGAATCGGAGACGCCCTTTGAAAGAAGTTGAAAAAAGAGACGAAGAGAAGTCTGTTGTTCCCTGGACGCCCCAACAAACGTTGCTTGGGATTTTGTTCACGCTTGTTCCCTGGCTCGCTCTGGCCTTTAGCCTTTCCAGTTTAAATACCAGAACATCGCACCCTGCTCCTCTCCCGCCAAACGTCGATCTTGTGAACGCTATCATCACCTTTATCCTGGCATCGTTGATTGAGGGCGCTTTTCTGATTGCTCCCTTTTATATTGCGGGGCGCTCATTTCGCCAACTGCCCGAGCGTTGGCGGCGAGCCTGTGATGCGCTGGGTCTGCGCAAATTTCACGTTGCCAGCGCATTGCCCTGGGTGATCGGGCTGTTTCTAGGTATCCTGGTGCTAAATCTGCTGTATGGCCTGTTGATTAGCTATCTGAATACCCATTTCCATATGCAGATTCAGACAAACGATCAGGTTATCCTGCAACAGAGCAAGGCGGCCCCGCTGACGACGTATGCGACCTTGATTGCCAGCGTTTTTGTCGCTCCTTTTTGCGAAGAGCTTTTCTTTCGGGCCTTTGCCTTCGCTGGCTTTTTGCGGGCTATGTCGGTCGGCTGGGCGGTCTTCCTGAGTGCGCTCGTGTTTGCGGTTGCTCACGCCGATGCAGGCTCGTTTGCCGTACTGTTCTTTATTGGGATCGCCCTGGCGTTTCTCCGCTGGCGTACCAATTCAATCTGGCCCTCTATCCTGCTTCACCTGCTCAACAATGGTCTGGGCGCTTTGCTTATCATTCTTGAGATGCATTGAATGTTTCAATATAATTATTGCGGCTTATAAACCCGTAGCGACAACCGCAAGGGATTGTCGCTACATGATTTATACGTTTTCTTTAAGATGATGCATAGGCGAGACCTGTGTTCCGACCGCGTACCATCCGTGAGACCAGCAGCATGCCCTGTATTTGTGCGATGAGGGCAGTGATCAGCAAGAGGTGTTTGAGTGTGCTGTTGATAATCAGGGACTCTGATAAAAAGGCCTGGGCAATGCCGCAGAGGATGGCGATGCCAAATGCAACCAGCAGGATCAGACGGTCCGTGCCGGTTGTCGGGCGCGTGAGCCAGTAGAGAGAGATCAATCCACTTGCCACCAGCCCGATGGTGAGCAGCACGTTATAGAGTGCCAGTCCTGGCATAAGAGGTATCTGGCAGGAGGTCGGGTTGATGGTGAAGCCTCGGGCGAAGGCTGGAGTAGTCTCGACGCTCAAGGCGAAGCTGGCAATGAGCGTTGCAACGCCGGTCAGCAGCAAGAGGCTGCGTGCCAGCATGCCCTGTGCTCCTATGGCGGCAACAACCGTGATGCCAAGCAGCAGCAATGAGAAGACGGCTTCAAGGGGTTGTGCCGATGGGCAGATGAAATTGAAGGCAACGACGCTGCTGACGATTGTCAGGAGCAGGAAGAGGCCAAACGTCGTGCTGAAGCCACTCGTCCAGAGTGGAACCGGAGCCGGTTTGCTCGTTGGCAGGTGGACTGATGTCTGTTGCATTGGTTCCGTGGGCAGATGGTGAGCGGCTGGCGCGGTCGTTGGCTGCACTGCTGGAGCTTGCGAATTGGTTACGATATAGCTGGTAGGAGCAATGGAGGACGGGTTGATCGCGCTTGTCTGTTCTCCTGCTTGCTGGTTAATATTGCGTAACGTTTGCAACACTTCGAGGGCGTTGGCGGGCCGATCCCGCTCATCATAAGCAACCATGCGTAAAATGAGTTGATCGAGTTCCGGCGGCACCTGTGGGTTGGATTGTCGCACCAATGGAAAGTTGAAATGATCTTTGGCATGATAGGGATCGCGTCCCGTCAGGCAGTAGTGCAGGGTTGCGCCGAGCGCGTAGAGGTCGGAGCGCGGGCTTGTCTGTGTCAGACCGTGCTGTTCGGGCGGCGCGTAGCCTGGTGAGCCGAGGAGAATAGTGTCCTGCACCTGTCCTTCTTTAAAGAAGCGTGCGATACCAAAGTCGATGAGAAAGATATGGCCGTTGTTCGTCACCATAACGTTTGTTGGTTTGATGTCGCGGAAAATGATCGGCGGCTGCTGTTGATGTAGATAGGAGAGCACATCGCAAAGCTGGTGGGCATAGGAGAGCACTTCTGCGACGGGCATAGGTTGTCCATTATACCCCTTGAGAATGGCATACAGCGTCTTGCCTTCGATATAGTCCATGACGAGATAAGAGCGTCCCTGTTCGCTGAAGGAATCGTAGATGCGAGGCAGATTAGGGTGGGCCAGCGCACCCAGCATGTGGGCCTCTCGTTGGAAGCGTGTTGTAGCTTCGGCCAGTTCCTGCGTGTTGAGACGTGCCTGACTCATTTCTTTGATGGCGACGCGCCTGTTGCCGAGCCGCGTATCGGTTGCGAGATATACTGCACCCATCCCACCGCGCCCTATCTGTTCGACGATGATAAAGCGTTGTTGCAGGGTTGATTGAGGTGAAAGTCTTCCTGTCTGATTATTGGGGGCGGTCATTACACACCTCACCTTTATTTTATAATCTTGTCCATGTTCTGCTATATTGACTATCTTCGAGTATAGCATAATACCAAAAAGTTGCTTGTGAAAACGTTAATCTAAGTATAGTCGGTATATAAACGGTGGTCAACGCTTTTTTTGTCTATGGCCTCTGCCGCATCTCGCCTTGAAGCAGGCGCATTGCCCCTAAAATCGAACTCAGCAGGCTGACTTGCAGGAAGAAAAAGTTGCTGCTGCCGTTGAATGTGTGGGGAATGGAGAGCATGAGTAAGATGGCGGGGGCTGCCCCCAGGAAAAAGGCTGGTCCAGCCTGGGTTCTCCAGCAGGAGGGGCGTAGCCACCAGGCGGCGATGGCCAGATAGAGTGCGGCGGCGGCGGTGGTGCTGGCGAGGCTTGGGACGGGACCGATCAATGGTGGAGGAAAGAAGAAGCCGGTCAGCGCGATACAGCCGCCGACGATGGGGGCCACTCTGAAGAACCAGCGGTCCCAGAGACGAAACGAGACGCCGTTCGTTGAAAATACAATATAGCTGATGAGCAGAGCCGTGTTGGTGGCTGCGTTTAAATAGGCGATGGCGGAGAGGCCAGCATCGACATTCAGCAGCCCGGCGCTAAAGTTGATGGCGGTAAAGATGACCCAGAGGCAGGTGAAACTGCTGCCGATACGGCCCCAGAGCGAGCGCGTGCGGATCGTAATCGCCACCCAGATAGCTCCAAGAATGGCGGTGTTGCCCAGCAAAATCCATCCAGGCTGGAAGAGGCGATTATCCCAACCCTGCGTCATCAGGCTTGCCAGGCTGAGGCCAGCGGTAAGCGTCAGGGCAAAGATGATGATAAACGGTGGCGTCCAGATGATAGTTGATTGCTGGCTGACCAGGGGAGCGTCCTCCTGTCCCCTGGTCGCGACCTCTTCGGTTTTTTGTGCGCCTGGAAGCAATGCAGCCTCGTTCTGATGTCCTGACCGGGTAATACTCTCCGCCATGCAGACATTCCCTCACTTAAATTTTTATATGCTGAGTGTTGTAACGAACGGCGTTGATGGTTGGGTACAAGTTCGCGCTGAATGGGTAGGCAGGCTGGGCCGCTCCTGCCTAGACCCCATTGAACAGCCCATTTTCTCTGCCCACCAGTTGCGCCGCCTGTTTGCGCAGTGCTTGTAGTCCTTCGCTGAAGTGGACCGGGTACGGTTGTTCAACGTTCAGGGCGCGATACTGTGAGGGGAGTTTGTTCAGGTTCTCCTGGGCCAGTTCGCGAATTTCGGAGAGTGGTGGCAGGCTGCCAGGAATCATCTCGCCATTGCGCATTACGGGCCGCAGCAGGCGATGATAGCTGTCCGGGCGCGGCTCATGGGCCAGCTGGACGATATCTTCCTGCCAGTTAGGATGGCGATAAATCTCTTTCTTGCCGGGCCAGGTGCTTTTGGCTCCGGCGATCTTCATTTTGGGATATTCTGTTCCGGCCTCGTCAACGTACCAGACCTCTTTATAGACGGCACCAAGCGCACCGCCAGGGATGCCATGTTCGAGCGATCCCGCGCCATAGCCGAGCGAGGTCCCGACGCCAAAAGAATCGATGGCGGCCCCGGCCTGCACCAGTTCAGCGATTTTCCACTCATCGAGGTCGCCGCTTGCCAGGATGCGTACGTTGCCCAGGTCGGCCTTGTCGAGCTGTTCGCGGATGTAGATGCTGTCTGCGACCAGATCGCCGCTATCGAGGCGTACAGCGGCCAGCGTGTGTCCCAGCGTCTCTTGAGAGCGCAGAGCCACCTGGATCGCAGTATGGATGGCCTGGCGTTGATCGTAAGTATCCAGCAACAGCGTATAGCGGTTATAGGCGGCGGCGATGGCCTCAAACGCCTCTTCTTCGGTGGGGAACAACTCGATCAGGGCGTGGGGAACGGTGCCGGTTGCCGGGAGACGGAACTCATAGGCGGCGTTAAGCAGTGAGGTGCTGGCGCAACCGCCGATGTATGAGGCGCGGGCAACGGTCATCGGTTCCTGAGCGCGGCGGAAGGCGAACTCAGCGACGCGTCGTGTGTGGCCCTGTTCTGCTGCGTAGACGATGCGCGATGCTTTGGTGGCGATCAGTGTCGAGAGGCCGATGGCCTGCAGCAGTCCGGCTTCGAGCAAAAGAGCCTCACGGAAGGGGGCGGTCACGCGTATGAGTGGCTCGTTGGGGAAGGCAATGGAGCCTTCGGGGAGCGCGAGGATTTCGCCGGTGAAGCGCATCTCTGCCAGTTCATCGAGAAAGGCCGCGTCATAATCGCGAATATGGGCCAGAAATTTCAGTTCTTCGGGCGTGTAGCGAAATGCCTGCACGAATTCCAGAGCCGCCTCTAATCCGGCGACAAGTAAGTAGGCTCCTCCAAATGGCGCAGTGCGTGTATAGAGATCAAATGTGGTAAGGCCATTGTGTCCACTGCGCCAGGAGACATAGGCTGAATCGGGATGGTACATATCGGTCATCAATCCTGGGTGAAAACTAGGCGCACGACGATGCATCGCTTTTCCCTCTTTCCCTTCCGCATGGATAGTTGTGTTTGTTATGGTCATGAGTTAGTGTACATTGTACCATATCTCTGCAACCCCTTTCGTCGCCTATCCTTGCCAATCTCAAGAAGGTACACGGATCAGCCCCGGAAAAGGACGCAGAAAAGATGGTGCAACCGCCAATTTGCTATACTTGAGAATGAGAGAAACGCGGCTCATGGCTGTACAAATGATTGACAATATTAAGAGAAACAGAGCGAAAGATGAGTCAATGGAGTATTACGTTTGCTTCGCCGGAAGATCAGGAGGGGTGCGAACAGATCGACAAAATGATGGGATTTGAGACTGTGAGCGCTGTACATAAAAGGGCGATCGCTGAGGGGCGCACGCTGGTTGCTCGTGATGAAGGTCGGGTGATTGGTTATCTGTGCTATGGTTTTTTGTGGGATGGAGAGCTACCGCTGATTCAGATGATTCGGATCGCTCCAGAAGTGCGTCGTCGCGGCGTGGGCAAAGCTTTGATTATGGCGCTTGAACAGCACTTGCGACAGCAACAGTTTTCATACCTCTTGAGTTCGACCGACGATACCAACAACAATTCGTTGCGCTTTCATCAATCGTTGGGCTTTGTAGCATGCGGGCGTTTAGCGATCAACGAGGATGGCACACAGGAGATTTTTCTCAAGAAAGCGTTATGACGATATGTGTCGATATGTGATAATCAGGCCCACATAGCATATACTAGTGAGCCAGGATTATCATGCTTGCCTGTTTATTCCTGGGGAAGATCGAAGTTGAGAATGGCGCTAGAAAGCTGTCGGAGTTGTGAACTGACGGCCTTGTGATGTGGGTTGGGAGAGTAGGCTTGCAAATGCTCTTCAGTATCAAAATGCATAACAAGACCGTAGGTATAGCCCTGATGAGCGGTATGTCTGTTCGCACCAGCCTCTACATACAGGATGCCGGGTATCTTCTCTTTGAGTGCTTTGATCTGCTCCATCACGGCGTCCATCTGTTCGGGTGTTGTATCAGGTTTGGGTTGCAACAGAACAATATGGATAATCATGTGGAATTATATCCCTTTCATTCGCTCTACTGTTTCTACTATGTTCCTATGTATCTGGTCCCTGGTAGAAACTGTGTATGGCTAGATTATATCACCTTCGTATGTATTTACCTTCAGCATGGTATAATATGACTTAATGCTGGCTGTGGTTGAAGGGACGATTATAATGCAAAAGAAGGTGAAACATCCCAATAAATTGCGTGCGCTTATCAAAGAAGCAGGGTTACATATACGGGAGGTACATCGGGAAACGGGGATTCCTGAGAGTACACTGTATTATTGGGCCAGTGGCAATGGGATAATTCCAAAAGAAGATCGTTTGGCGCTTGCTCAGGTGATAGGTTGCTCTCCTCATGATCTAGCACCACATTATGGTATGGTAGAATTGCTGTGCGAAAGCAATAATTCAGCATTGAGGCAAGAAATGGCGATCAAACGACGGGAACTGTTACAACTACTTGGTATTGCTGGTGGCGCTCTGCTTGTTTCAGATATAGATCTGGATCATATTGCAACAACACTAGCGGGACTATCTCACGTTGATATTCCAGTGATTGACGATTTGGAAATTATCCATAATCGTTATTGGAATCTATTCATGAGTGCTTCACTGAAGTCTTCTATTCTCGATGGAGTGTTGGGGCAGCTAAAAATGCAGGTCCAGTTTCTTAAAGATGGGCAGGGCGCACAGGTATATCAACGTCTATGTACTCTGGTAAGTAGCACGAGTCAGTTAGTAGGAGAAATTTTCTTTGATTTGCACGATCATGATGCTGCTCAATCGTGTTATACATTCGCAGCCATGTCTGCGAAGGAAGCTAAGGCATACGATCTTTGGGCCAGTGCTTTAGTACGCCACTCTTATTTGTCAATTTTCACTGATGATTTTGAGCATGCCTTAGTTTTACTGGCACAAGCAGAACACATAGCACAACGAGGCGATTCAGCGTTACCTACACAATGTTGGGTTGCTGCAACAAGTGCCGAGGCGGAGTCAGGTATGGGCAATCTATCAGCCTGTCAACTTGCGTTTGAGAAGGCGCAGATGGTCTATAACCTTGCAGAGACAAAACCTGCATGGATACGTTTTGATGGCTCTCGATTGCCAGCCCTGCAAGGTGCATGCTATGTGCGGTTGAAACAGTCAGATCTGGCCGAACAAAGCTTACAACAGGCATTACAGGAAAGCGCAAAGACGAATCGGAGACGTGCTATGATTCTTTCAGATTTGGCGCTTGTATCGATACAGCAAAAGGATATCGAACAAGCCTGTAAATATACTGAAGAAGCCGTTACGTTAACCAGTGATAGTGGTTCTGGTTTTTTGCGTAATACTGTATTCAAAATACAACAACAACTTGAGCCTTTTGCTGATATTGAAGCAGTAAATGTGTTGAGGAAACAGATGTCAGTGTTGGCGTAGAGAAGGGAACAATATGAATCTGGAACAGAATTACCGTCTGGTCCGTCAAGCATGGATTGATGGTGTCAACGAGTTTCATCCTGACCCGAAAGAGTCCTATATTTTGCCCTGGGAGAAGATGGCATCCTGGGAGCAGGAAGCTGTGAAATTGCTTTACGATGAGATGCGTATTATTCTTTTACCTGGCCTCAAGCAAGGAATACGTGTTCCTCGCGTGCATGGTGGATATCTTGTCTGCTCTATCTGGAACGTACTGATGTTTCAGTTGTTGCATAATCCTAAACCATCGTATGTAAAGCATTTTCATGAGTTGGATGAATGGCAGCAGCAGACAGATATCAAAATGTATGAAGCTATAGAATTAGCACTATTGCAAGAGCTTTCTCATGAAGCAGGAACAAGCTAAAGTCGGGCAGCAAACTTAATAGCGAACTACCCTCCCTGACGGAGGGTAGTTCTTTTTTTGGGGGTAATGGCAAGCTAGCGTAATTAGAGGCTTTTTGGAAAGAATTTAGAGATGAATTGAAGAAAAATAGCGTTTTTAAAACATTCAATAAGTATTATTAGGTGTGATGAGTATACCCAATTTTGCAGTTGCTATTGGGTCGATGGAGGTGTTTTAGCAGAAAGATGAAAAAGTTAGGAGAAACGTGTGAAGCAGTATACAATGCGGGAACGCATGATGAAAATTACGGTAACGCAGAGCGAACTGATTGCAATAGGGCATGTAGTGACGCATTATCTGACATGGTGGGAGCGACAGCCGCGCAAAACGCAAGAGATGCAGGAATTGATGACGCTGTTACGCAGCTTCCAGAAGCGCGTTGTTGCTTATGCGCAGCAGCCCCCTCGTCCCTCCTTCCCGACCGGTTGGGAGGTGCGATGATGAACGAACAGCCTCAGCAACAAGCAAAGAAACCAACCTATCGCGATCTGTGGCATGAGCAGTAAGCGACGTTGCTTGATATCTGGCAGGGAGGGACGGAACTGGACGCCAACACCCTGAGCATCCTTTGGAACCACTATCCGGTATCGAGAGAGGCCGCCGAACTGGCTTTGCGCGAATATAACGAGCTATTTCACACCCACTATACGCTTGATCAGGTTGATATCCCCCTGTGGGAGACGGCGATCAAGGAGTTGATGGGTTGATCCTATCTTGCCCCTCATGAGCAACGGACCGGAGAGACGAAGGGGTTTCTCTAGCCTTTTTATTGTCGCGTGTTGAAGCATTAATGTGTATAAATAAATAAACCAGAGTGTTTCGTAGCCGCGCGACTTTATCGCGCTTAGGCACCTTCCTCACAGGACTGCCAGGCGCGATAAAATTGGTCGTAGCCGCGGGGGGGGTGGGACGCAGGGGGGGGGCGGGTTGGAGGGGCGGGAGGCGGGCG
>JAICIM010000152.1 GCA_025928885.1 Ktedonobacteraceae bacterium
CCAATCACTATCTGCTAGCCCTGTTTGCTGTGCATAGTCGATCATATCATCACCAGTAAGCAAAGTTCGACGCAATGTAGTAGGTCCGTGTCCTGGAATGAATTGGACATCATCCAGATACAAATCTTCTTGAGCAGCAAGCCGACGGGCTTCTTCGGGTAGTTCAGTAAATAGGCGAAACAATAATGTTTTGCCCGCCCCTTTTGCCCCTGTGATGAACCAGGTGCGATTTGGCAAGAGCTTAGCAAAACCACCAGTGCGTTGAAAAGTGGTGGCGATCTCTTGAATTGTGAGTTCCTGGGCTGCGCGGGTTTGAAAATGAAGCTGAGAGAGGATCTCTTGTTGATAGTCAATTAGATCAGGGAGAGCCGACTCTCTCGCTGGAAGGCTAGCTGATATATCATCTGCAATCGGGCTATAGGGTTCAAGCATACCTGCGGGCATCTCGTCGGCCAGACTATTTAGCGTCGTGATATTGGAATTATAAGGGATTTCGTGATACAGTTCGTCTACCGTTACGAAGGGCGGCAATGTCCAGTGTGTACTAATCCATTCGGCAGTATGAGCAAGCCACATCTGCTGCTGGCTGGCGGCAACAACAGGCATAGGTGTGAGGATAAAGCGAAGATCGGGTGAGCCACGATAGCTCCGCTGCTTCTTGACCGCGTTGACGACCCATTGAAGCCCAGCGAAGCTTTGTTTAGTCGGAGCAAAACATACAATGCCTAGATCCGCCTGCTCCAGTAACGCAACCGCTCCTATGTCGGTCAAACCGGTACGGGCATCGATTAAGATAATATCGGGGTCGAGATACTCTTTGACATCATCTACGAGTTGATGAATTGGATTTTTTTCCTGTTGATATAATAGATGCACATCGAAATCGGCTAAACGATGTACATAGTTTTCATCATATTCACCGGAAGGAACAAGATAAAGTTCTCCACGCACGGGTAGTTCAATCTGACGAATGCACTCTGCAATTTCTGGAATGTTCTCATCGGGAGTCAGGAAGCGCTGATGAATGTAGTCCAGAACTCCATATTTAGCTGCATCAGCCTTCTCAGCAGGGAAAAGGAAGGAGAGTCCTGGTGCTTCCAGATCAAAGTCGATCATGACGACGCGATAGCCGCGCGTTGCCAAAATATTTGCTACAAGGCCGAGAGCTGTACTGCGTCCAACACCGCCCTTAAATGAGTAAAATGTTACGGTCAAAGGATGCCTGGTGATATCTTGATCGAGGGGAACTGGATGGTCAGGATCAGGTGCCATCAGCACGTCGGACCAGAGAGGTATATAGAAAGGGGGCTGATCCATTGCTTCGGGCGGCGCTTGCTGGGGCGTGAACAGATCATAGCGAGAGAATGGATAGTCCCCCAGATTTAATTGGATCTCTTCCAGAATCGTATCGATGCGCCGCTCACGTTCAATCTCTTCCTGGTCATTAAACAAAGAAGTAATGATCTTGAGATGTATCCAGCCTAATGAGGTAGGCTTCACCCGGATTTGAGCATCAGGATCTTGCGCATGTAATGTGCGGGTCAATAACTCCTCAATTTGTTGGGCCTGACCTGATATACTCATGAAGCTTCTCCTTGCTCGCTCATAATATGCTTGTATAGTAATTCTACTGCATTGAGAAAACGCTTGCACTCACCTTCGTTCCCTGATGAATTGCTGTAGCGCAGTACATCATACTGCCACATATTTGCGATGATGTGCCAGGCATTTTTGTATTTGCCAGTACGATCAGTCGCAATCATTCTCTCTAACTTAGAGATTTCTCGCAGCAGAAGATTCAAATTATGTAATGTAACCCCTTGTCCGGCACGGCAAAACATCCTTGTATCTTTGAAACTACTCCTGCCTTCTAGATGACATATTAATGATTTTAGGGAACATTCAATAGCGTAACCACCCAGATACATTGCTCCCTGCCAACGTTCTTCTTTGAGTAAAGCCCTCGCGTCTTGATATCTCTGCCGTGCAGCACCCAGTTGAATATGTCGATTATACGTATCCCGCTCAGCCAACGGCGTCCTCCAGTTCTGCCTACCAGGTTCTTTTTAGCTTCTCCGGCTGTTATTATAGATAACGCAATAAAAGCCCATAGCTAGTTCTATTGAACAAAGGCTTTGTTTGCACTGCTATATTAGCTAATTCATCAAGAATTTTCAACACAAATGAGGCCGAAAAAATATAGAAATTTGCTGATATGGAATTTATGAGGTTTTTGCCACTCCTACATTTGCTACCCAATAAAAATTTAGATAAGCATATCTATAGTGTACTCATCAATCCAAATGTTAGGACAAATCAAGTTTGCAGGAAAGTTATAGAAGCAGAAGGGATTTCTCACGTGTTTCGTAGTTGCGCGATAACGTCGCGCAACTACGAAGGGAGGGAGCATCCTCCGCGTCGAACGAGCGCGATAACGTCGCGCAACTACGGCACACGTGAGATTAGAATGGAGGGGGCGGCACTGTTGGGAGGGGCATACTCAGGCCGATCACTTTGAGCTTCTTTTGTAGCGACTCGACGGCGTAACGGGGCGAGACCCAGGGATCTTCTCCTCGCCCCAGCATGCTGTCAATGGCCTCTTGAGCGGGCGTGATGGCCTCAAGTGCGGTTGGCGCGTATTTGTTGAGCGCGTCGTGGACCACTTCGGCATAGGCCCGGTCGCTCTGAATCATTTCGCGCAAGAACTTTACGCCGAAGATGACGTGGCGCGATTCGTCGCGGGCAACCGCTGTGAAGCCGCCGCGAAACGCCGGGAAGATGTTCTGCTCACGATATATTTCCAGGATGTTGCGCTGTCCCGCGAGCGCCATCATCCCCTCGACCACAACATGATAGAGCGTCACGCCTTCGATCAGATGCGCCATGTTGCCCGGTTCCTGGCGAATGCGCTCTCCCACTTCCGCTAGCGATTCAATCAGGATGTAGCGCAATTCATCGTTGAGATTGCGCTCAACCACGCTCAGTGTGTTCTCCAGCCCGCCCTCGTCCATACCCAGCGCCTCGTTGAAGAAGCGGGCAAAGAAGACCGTGTGCCGCGCCTCATCGACCAGTTGCGTCGTCACGAAGATACGCTTTTCGTCGTCGGGCATGGCCGTGACGTAAGGGGCCAGCGTGTTGGTGACGCACTCTTCTCCCTTAAAAAAGGCCGAGAGGCCGTAGATTCTGGTTTCGCGCTCTTCCGCCGACATCGCCTCCCACTGCGCACGGTCAGCGCTAAAATCGATCTCCTGCGCACTCCACTGCTGCCGCTCCCAGCGATAATAGAGTTCGCGGTACGTCGGCAGGTGGACCAGACCTTCATCGATGATATTCAATACGCGATCGACCGGGGTCTGTTGGAGCTGGTTTAACGAAGCGGTTTCGGGCGAGATTTCAAGAGACATGGCGTTTCCTCAATTCCTTTTTATCAATCTTACCAATCGCATTGCGTGGTAACGCATCTACAAGTTCGATCTGACTGGGGGTTTTGTAGTTCGCCAGGTGTTCGCGGCAATAGGCCATCAGCGCCTCAACCTCTACCGAGTTGGAGACGACAACAAAAGCTTTCACCTCTTCGCCCATCCGCTGCGATGGCATGCCAATGACCGCCGCTTCGATCACGGCGGGATGTGCGGCCAGTACCTCCTCAACGTCGCGCGGATAGATGTTGAAGCCGCCGCGAATGATCAGGTCTTTCTTGCGTTCGACGATATAGAGATAGCCGTCCTCGTCCAGTCGGCCCATATCGCCGGTATGCAGCCAGCCGTTGCGCAGGGTTTCGGCGGTTGCTTCGGCCATGTTGTAGTAGCCCTGCATGACGTTGGGGCCACGCGCGATAATTTCGCCGACCTCGCCGGTTGGCAATGGTTGATCGTGCTCATCGACGATGCGCAGTTCGACGCCAGGGATAGGCATGCCAACTGAGCCGGGCTTGCGTGGCATGCCGACGCGATGTGAGGTGAGCATAGCGCTGGCTTCGGAGAGGCCATAGCCCTCGCCCAGTTCGCAGTGAAACTTCTGCTCAAATCCCCTCAGCACCTCGACTGGCAAGGGAGCCGAGCCGCAACCACAACTGCGCAGGCTGCTGGTATCGTATGTATCGCTGTCGGGCGTGTAGAGCAGGGCAACGAACATCGCAGGCACGCCCGCGAAATACGTAATGCGATGTCGCTCGATCGCCGCGAGCACGGCATGGACATCAAAACGAGGATGCATCACGATCTGTACGCCCGATAGATAAGCGATATCCAGCATGAGGATGCCATAGGCGTGGGCCAGCGGCAAGATCGCCAGCTGGGCCTCGCCAAAGTTTTCTCTGGGATCGCCATCGGGTGCTGCGCCGTGCCAGCCGTAGAGCGCGTTGGCAACCAGGCTGCCATGCGTCAGCACCACGCCCTTTGGCTTGCCGGTCGTCCCGGAGGTATAGAGGATCGCTGCCATATCCTCTGCCGTAGGGGCATGCTCATCCAGATCGGCGAGGTATCGATCGGCGTATCCTTCCCCTTTTGCCACGACCGTTTGATAGGGGATCACCTGTGGCGAACCTGCCAACTCTTCGTCGCTGCCGGTGACGATCATGTAGCGCATCGTGGAGAGGTCGGCCAGAGTATTGCGCAGGGTTGGGAGCAGGAGCGAACTGGTAATGATGGCCTTTGCGTTCGCGTTGGCGGCGATGTAGTAGACCTCTGGCGGCTTGAGCAGTGGCAGGACGGGGATAATCACCGCTCCGGCACGCGCGATGGCCTGATATGCCATCACCACTTCGGGGCAGTTTGGCAGCATCACGAGCACCCGGTCACCCTTCTCAATGCCGAGTGTGCGCAAGCCTCCCGCCAGCCGCGTCGCCTCCCGGGCCAGTTCGATGTTTGTGCAGGTGCGCGTCTCGCCCAGCGCCATATGTTCGTAGATGACCTGGGTATAGGGGCCAAAGAACGCGCAGTTGTAGATGGCAAGATCGTATAAAACGCGTACATCCTTGATCGACATCGGCTTCGGTTCAGACATCATTGGCTCCTTTCGCCGCGCAAATGCTCACCTGTAACGTGGTGAAAATGGTACGTACACATTGTCCATTTTTTTTGCGTTTCGCGTTATTACTTGTCGTCGCACAGCCATCAGCGAGGAAGAAGCAGGCGGTTTGCGACACTATACAACACTGTACAGTGCTGGCCTGTCCGTTAATGAATGGCATGCGATAAAGGTTTTAACCTTAACAATGTATCATGCGCAAGAGCAAACAGGCAAGACCTGATAGAGGACCGCTATAGATATTCTGACCAGCAGCCGCGCTTCATGGCTATTTGCTACACTGAATGCTTCTTGCAAAATACCTGGAAGAGGATGTACAAATATAATAGAAAGCGTGGCTCTTTAAAGCTGATGAGATGAATTAGTAGTAGGGATAGGACAATATGGTAATAAGCAGAAAGAGCAGAATGAATCGATAGCGTGCCATCCCTTGTAGCAGCGTTTTGCAGAAGCCGATCTATTTCACGCGTCACCCCCCATCCACGAGCCGTTAAGGAGGCATGTATGTCTGTTTACTCCAAAGCACTTTCTTTTGGTGTCGAAGAAGAGTATCAGATCATCGATCCTGTAACGTATGAGTTGTCTCCGGGTGCAGAGCCGATCATTCAGGAGGCGCGGCTGCATCTGGGGAATAGCGTGCAACCTGAGATCCATCTCTCTCAGATAGAGGTTGCCACGAAGGTCTGTTACACGCTAGAGCAGATGCGCCACGAGCTACAGCGTTTGCGCCGCGAAGTGATTGCGGCGGCGGCCCGCTCTCAGAAATTAGTGGTCGCGGCTGGCACACATCCGTTCTCACCTGGGAACAAGCAAGTATTCACACCAAAAGAGCACTATCTGGAGTTGGAGCGCGAGTATCAGCATCTGGCCCGCGAACAGGCTATCTTCGGCTGCCATGTGCATGTTGGCCTGGGCGATCGCGAGATGGCGCTACATGTTATGAATCATGCCCGCCTCTGGCTTGCGCCGCTGCTGGCCCTGAGCGCAAACTCGCCCTTCTGGTACGGTATGGATACGAACTATGCCAGCTTCCGCACCGAGCAGTGGGCGCGTTGGCCGCTGGCGGGTCCACCACATCATTTCTCGTCCCTGACCGAATATGAGGCGCTGATTGGGATGTTGCTCAAGGCGAGGGGGATCGAGGACCTCACGCGCCTCTACTGGGATATGCGCCTCTCGGAGCGCTACCCGACAATCGAGATTCGCATCATGGATGTCTGTACGACGATCGACGACACCATCATGCTTGCCGGGTTGGTACGTGCTCTGATCCATGCTTGCGCACTGCTGGTGCAGCATAAAAAGTTCGCCTCTCCCATACGTCAGGAGTTGTTACGCATTGCGCATTGGCGTGCCGCTCGTCACGGACTTGACGAGGAACTGGTTGATCTCTCTACGCTGTCAACAGTACCAGCAGGCCATTTGATCGAGAAACTTCTGCGCTTCGTGCGCCCATCGTTGGAGATGCATGGAGATTGGGAGGAGGTCTCAACGCTGGTCTATGCCATGTTGCGGCACGGAACCGGAGCCGCCAGGCAGCGCACGCTCTATCAACACACGGGGTCACTGAACGAGGTTGTCCGCTATCTGGTTGCGGAGACCGCCAGAGGGACGGGACACATGAAAGAAGAACGCAAGACAGCATAAAACGGTCCGGCCCGTTACTGAAAGCTTCAGGCGGGCCAGCCTGCATACTGATCTGCTAGGGAATATGACGCATCAAGCGCCACGGGCTAGGGGTCTTAGCTTTGACTGCTGGCTCCCAGCCTGCCTCGCCATATAAAATATCTTTATTCCACCTGGGATTTTTACAATAATAACAGTACCTTACCTGCCAATGGGTTCCCACCTTTTGTTTCTCACACCAGGCAGTCTCAACCCCCAGATGAAATGCCAGAAGCTGAGCGTAGTACGGTTGAAGAAGGTATTCCATTGTATCAGTGTCCAGTTCATGCTCAGTGAAAGACATTTGCAAATCCAGGCTATAGGCGTAATCCATAACTTCTGGCACACGATCCTCCTCCTCCTCCCAATGAACAAGCATTTGCATTCCTAGCATATCAAACTGGTAATAGGGCGCACCGGCGAAAGAATCTTCCAAAAAAGGAGGAAGCGAGAAGATTTCGCGTATCTCCGTGGTGAGCTGCTGCAACGACTTGTCTGTTTTCATACAGATTTGAGATGACATACAAACGGCTCCTAACGGATACGGGAGGTTGTGTAATTACTTAACATCCATCTTACGCTTGTTATAGACCGGTGTCAAGCAACTCAACCGATCATTTTTCATACTGACCTCATATATATTTTATCTTATCCGATCCTACTATTTCATGCAGGCTTGCATCTGTACTATTTACTATTCGCTTACAGTTTACTATACTGATAGCACAACTTATTGTGCTGGTCAGGCAGAAAGATGTTTTGATGACGACCCGACGTGCTTCACAAGCCACACGACCCGTTCCTGCTCCTCCTCAATTACAGAATACCACGATTATTCATGGAGATCAGACCATGATTGAGCGGTGGCTGGCCCATTACGCTCAGAAATTGCAGTTGCCTGAAGCTGAACTACGCTTGCTGGCTATGACGCAGGATCGGCAGGAGTTTGCACGCTGGACGGGCAAGCGGCTCAATAGCATGGCGCTCGGCTGCTACTGTTATCTGCTGCCGCGCAAAAGCCGTTCGCACCAGGAGCAATCTCCGCATCGCCACCTGATCTTTATTGAGCCGGATATGCAGCCGCTCTCTCTGGAGGTGACGATTGCTCACGAGCTGATTCATATGGCCGATCGCGTCAATGGCACTCCTCGCCGCCATCGCCATCATGGCTACGATGCCATCGCCGCTGACGAGGCGGCAGTGACGGGCCATAGCATGGAGGAACTTCGTACGCTGCTCCACGAGGAGAGCGAGCTACGCGAACGCCTACGCCGCGAACGCCGCCCGATCCGCTATATCTACGCCTGTCCTCAATGTGGCAAGTCGTATCCACGCACGCGCAAATACTCGCAGGCCGTCTCCTGTAGCGCCTGTGACAAGAGCTACAATCCTCAGTTTCGCCTCTTTCTGGCAAAAGAACCATAAAAACGTCTGGTCATTCATGCAAATGGTTGAGTATGGCCTCTTTCGTATACTTACAATGTATGTTATGTAGAAAGGGGTATATTCTGGTGGGTATCGCACAATCAAGCTGCGTTGTGCCGGGACCGAAGCATCTGCCCGGACTGGGCAACGCATTGGAGTTTCAACGTGATCCGCTAGGCTTCGTTACGCGCTTACAGCGCACCTATGGTGATATCGCTCGCTTCTATTTATTGGGTACACCTGTTATTGTTCTCTCTCACCCTCGCCATGTCCGCTATCTCTTAACCGAAAATCCCCAGAACTTTACGTTGCGTGAGGTGATGGGCGATCTACAGGCGGTACTTGGCGATGGCCTGTTAACCATCGATGGCGAACCGCATCGGCAGCAGCGGCGCATGGTGCAGCCCGCTTTTCACAAGAAGCGTATTATGGATTACGCCGATGTGATGGTGCGCCATACGTTGGAGACGCTCTCGCGCTGGCGGCCCGGCCAGCGTATCGAAATGGCACAGGCAATGCAGGGGGTGACTATGCGTATCGTCGCGAAGTGCCTTTTCAATATTGATCTCGCCAATCAATTGACGAAACTAAGTACATCTTTTTCCACAATGATGGAGAGCCAGCCGCCTCTCTATGAATATATTTTGAACCTGCATCTCAATCTGCCCTTTACCGCCTATGGTCGGCAGCAGCGCAGCAAAGCGCATATCGATAGCGTCATCTATGATCTGATCGCCCGACGCCGGACAGAAGGGGGCGATCAGGATGATGTCCTTTCGATGTTGCTCTTTGGCGACGAACTGGATGATACCCGCATACGCGACCATATCATGACCTTTTTTGCAGCGGGACACGAAACCACGGCGAATGCGTTGACCTGGACCTTTTATCTGCTTGCTCGGCATCCGCTGGTGCTTGAGAAACTTCAGGCCGAGCTGCGAACGGTGCTGGCAGGAGCGGTACCAACGTCGGAGAACTGCGGGCGTTTGCAGTATCTGGAGTGGGTCTTCAACGAGGCGCTGCGCCTGTATCCTCCCCTCTGGACGATGAGGCGGTGGGCCAGAGCCGCTTTTGAACTGGACGGCTACCACTTTCCTGCTGGTAGCGTCTTCGTCCTGAGCCAGTGGATCATCCAGCGCCGTCCCGATCTGTGGGAAGATCCCGAACGATTTTGCCCCGAACGCTGGCATCCCGACCGTACGCAGCCCATCGTTCCGTTTTCATATTTTCCCTTTGGGGTTGGCCCGCGCACCTGCATTGGCATGCCTTTCGCACAAATGGAGGCGAAACTGCTGCTAGCCACCATTTTGCAACGCTATACGCCGCGCCTCTTGCCCGGCTATCGCGCCATACCACAGGTACGGGTGACGTTGCGTCCGGGTGATGGTGTGCCGATGGTGCTGGAAGAGGCGAGATAGCTGTGGAGAGAGATTGACGGCCCTGAGCAACTATGCTACAGTGCCTTCATCTTGAAAAGAAAGTGTTTGACCAGCGCTTATGCCTGCTTATCCCGTTGTGCTCTCCTATATTCAGGCCGAAACCTTACTGACCGCTCACCGAAACGAGAAAACGTCAGTTGAGGTTTCGCCTGATCTCAATCTTTCAATTGTGACAGTTACACTGTCAGATAGCGGCGTGACTTTTCCCGGTGGTGAACGGGTGAACTGGCGGCAGATGGAGCAGATTCGCAAGGCCGATGTGAACTGCTTTCTGGTTGAAGGCGACGAGATCCAGCCTATCCGGGTCTTCTCGGAGCAGACCAATCGTGTGTGCAGTCTGATGCCGACAAAGCAGACCCCGACCATGCTGATTGCAGGCTTTACCATGCATCGTATCGTCGATATCGATCCCATGCAGGATACACGCAAGAAAATCGCGGCAATTACTCCCATTATGGGGCTTGTACTGGATACGGCGACCGGACTGGGCTATACGGCGATTGCGGCGGCGAAAACGGCTGAGCAGGTGGTGACGATCGAACTCGATCCGGGGGCGCAGGAGATGGCACGGCTCAATCCCTGGTCGCGCGGCTTATTTGAGAATCCAAAGATACAACAGCTCATAGGTGATGCTTACGAGCTTGTCACGACCTTTGGCGACGAGAGCTTCGACCGCATCATTCACGATCCTCCCGTCTTCAGTCTGGCCGGAGAACTCTATTCCGGCGTCTTCTATCGTGAATTGTACCGTATTCTCAAGCGGGGTGGGCGGCTCTTCCACTATATCGGCAACCTCGAAAGCAAATCGAGCGGCACCGTCGTGCGGGGAGCGCTCAAGCGCTTGCAGGAGGCAGGTTTTACGCGTGTGGTGCGCCGGTCGGAGGCGTTTGGCGTCGTGGCATATAAATGACAGGGAAAACAAAGAGAAAAATCATTTGACATCGTTTGCGAGATAGTAATAAGATAGTAGCAGGAAGATTCGAGTAGGAGAAGACACAGGTGATGCAGGATTCGCCCTCCACCGTCTTATCTGTTGCCTTCTCCACTCCTTTAATCCCTCTTCTTTATCCTTCTTGATCAGCAAACAGGCAGATTTCCCGCACGCCGCGCTCAATTTCGTCTTCAGAGGCGGCCAGCGAGATGCGCACATATTCCGCTGAGACGCTGCCAAAGCCGCTGCCCGGCGCGACGGCCACATTGCGCTCTCGCAACAGATCCAGCGCGAACTGACGACCCCGCCGCGACTCTCCATGCTTGCCGCGCACATCGATCAGCGCGTAAAAAGCGCCATGCGGCGTATAGATGTAGCGTCCATATTCTTGCAGCAAACGAACGGCGATATCGCGCCGCCGATGATAGGCATCGCGCATCTCTCCCACGCACTCCTGGGGACCGGTCAGTGCGGCAACGGCGGCTCGTTGGATTGGCGTGGCGATATTGGTATAGCTACCATTGACGACATCGCCGATCGTTTTGCTGAGCCGCGCTCCTGCCACAACGTAGCCGATGCGCCAGCCGGTCATCGAGTAGGTTTTCGAGAAGGTATAAACGCCGATAAAGTTCCCCTCCTCAAATTCGGCTGGCGAGAGCAGCGTGGTCGGGCTGACGTGCTGCCCCTCGAAGACGATCTGATCGTAGCACTCATCCGAAAGCAGGTAGAGGTGGTGACGCCGCGCAAAGTTGAGCAGGTCGGTGATTACGGCAGGCGGAAAGACTGCACCGGTCGGGTTGCCGGGCGTGTTGATCAGCAGCAATCGGGTGCGCGGCGTCACTAGCCGCTCCATGCTGGCCGTATCTGGCAACCATTCGTTGTTGGGGTCGAGCGGATAGCGCACCGGGATTGCACCGCAGGCGGCCAGCTGGATGGTGTAGAGTGGCCAGCCCGGATCGGGAATCAGCACCTCATCGCCTTCTCCGACCGTCGCCAGCAGCGAGGTCTGTAACGCGCCCGTGCCTCCCAGCGTGACGGTGACATGCTCAGGCCGAACCGTATAGCCATTGATGCGCTGGATCTTTTCTGCCAGCAACTCGCGCAGCCAGGGCCAGCCCGCAGGAGGCGCATAGGTGAGCGGTTCCTGCTCAATCGAGCGAACTGCGGCGAGGCGAATATGCTCTGGCGTGCGAAAGCTCGGTTCGCCAATTTGCAGACGTACGGCAGGAGGGAGCGGCGTACCAAGCGTTCTGGCCTCCTGTTCCAGTTGTCGAGCGTAGTCGCCCAGCCAGGTAATATCGTTCTCTGGCAGATCGTAGATGTGTGGTTTTCCTATATTCATAATGAATGAACCTGATAAAAGGAGCTTCGTAGTCGCGCGACTTTATCGCGCCCGGTGGCCCCATCAAAATTGTCGGGGAGCGGGAAGGAATGTCGTAGCCGCGGGGGCGGCTTTGGCGGGAGGACCGCGCACAACAAACACCCCACCACCCACAACAAGCCGCCGACCAACCCACCCACCAACAAATGTGAGTATAGGATGA